>JAVBJR010001013.1:0-7632 GCA_031546965.1 Dysgonomonas sp. | reverse complement strand
ATCTGCCAATAACTTGTAATTAATGTGAATGGTGCGATATTTCCGCCCCAAGCTTTTGTGTGTGATGTTGGGGGTTTAAAAATTTATTTTGTGTTTTTTAGTGGGTTTTGTAAAAGCTTGTTTTTTAAAAAATGTTTTTTTTTTACAACTTATTTACAAGTTATTGATTTAAATAGCCCTGTTGCAGCCCCCCAAAACAAATGTCATGGTGGTCCATTGGGCTAATGTGTCCGAATTTGGACACTTATGATGTGAGTTCGAGTCGCTGAATCGGTGGTTTTTTAACATAAATATTAAAATCGATTACGACTTATAACTGTACCTTGACACCAAAAAACACGTTTAGTCCTTTTTCTAAGGTTGTTTTCGTAAGCGTACGTTAATTAAAGGTGACCTGACACTGTTTTTTCTCCAACACCAAATTCGTTGAACAAATTTCCTCGCGTCAACATGTAATTTAAGAAATTAATCTCATTTTTTGAAATTTTTTCGTCGATTTGTTTTTTTAAATAAAAATTAGCGTAATTACCTGATTCCGGCAACCAACGGCAACCAAAACGTCAAAATATACGTGTGTATGGCATTTTTGGTTCCATAACGTGATAAATGCCTACTGGCTATACAGGTGGCTTCACGCTGCAGACACTCCTAGCCCCTCCTAGCCTCTTATAGCCTCTCAATACAGGGCCAAAAACAAACAAACTTCACTCGGTTATAACTCTTCTAATAATTTTTTTAAAAATAAAAAAGTGAAGTCATAGTTTTAATTTTAATCATTGTTTCCCATGTCCGAATATCATGGGGTGTTGCAAAACCGTATCAGGTCTCCTTTACTGGAGAACTGACAGGGCGGGAAAAGTGGACTATGGTCAGTGCCTGAAACGGCCTCGAGAACCCGTTCTGGCCAATAATGGACAGACTAATTGGCGGGTAGTCCAAATTTACCCAATGGCAGGGTTGGTCATAGTCCAATTTTCCCGCCCTGTCTGTTCTCCTTTAAGTAAAAGATAACAACCACCAAGGACTGAATTCAAAATTCCCACCTTGTGAAGTCATCGGGGAGTCGGTGGAGGCTACTTAGCCTCAGTGCAGGGTCCTTAATTCGAAGTTCGCGCCACCGGAAGTGGGAGGGGATAATAACATTCAGATACGACTGAATTCATTACAAATTCGAATTTAAAGCGCTGTGACGTCATCGCGGAGTAGGCAGGGCAAAAATAGTTTCAGATAATACTTAAAATACCTTGTGACGTCACAAATTCCAAGAAATAGGGGACGTGACCTAAGGGGCGTGGCCTCGCTCCTGATTGGTTACCGTAAGTAGGTCCAGGGGCGGAGCCTGCTTCTGATTGGTCGGCGGCATCCTTTGGGATCCAGGTCGCCCCCTTATACTACTTCTATCCCAGCTCCATCATCTCCGCCAGCTTCATCATGTGAGGATAACTTCTGTGCGGGTAACTTCTGTGCTGGTAACTTCTGTGCAACCTACAAATTAAAAGAATCCATTAATTTCAAGTGGTCACTTTTGTTAATGTTTATGTGTGTTATTTTAAACATGTTTCAGATGGAATTGATGTTGACAAACATGTACTGTCATAGCCGACGAAGATATCTTTGTCGGCTATGGTACTGTTTATACAGTATAATGACATATTGTACAATTGCAGCCAAAAAAATTGTCGCGTACTGTGTGCTGCCGTAAGTAGACTGACTCCCAGCGCCCCTAGTGAGCTGGATGATAACTTCTCCACGGCTATAACAGTCCATGTTAGTGTATAGTTTGCACTCCCCTCACCAGGGGCACTGAGTCAGTCTACTTTCAGCAGCACACAGTACGCGACAATTTTTTTCGGCCGCAATTGTACATTTTAGAGAGGACAACTACAGATCGAATTGTAGAATTATGTAATGGTACATAAACCATTAGTGACTAGCAATATGTATTTCCACTGTGTGCATTTTAAGGGTGAAGATCGTTGCATGGCAGCGCCACCAAGCTGGCGAGATGCATATCTCCTTGCCAAACATGTAACAATTTACTTGTTCAGTTCGGAGGGTATAACCTGTTTTGTCAAAAGACAGCAATGTAGTAATTCTGTAGTTCTCATGCAGAGTATTGGTTACAATTTACGTTACATACCCAGCGCTTTCTGCATTTGGCTTCTTAAGTTGGCCATTTCCATTGTATTCTTATTGTCCTTTGGAGGAATTCTGCAGCTGGAACTAGATTGCATTTCGAGAGGCGGGCGTTGGGTTCCATGATATTTAGGTCTCACAGTTGGAGCAGCAGATCGAGGTGGAGGAGGGACGTGCTGCGCCTGGAAGTGCTGGGCCAGGCTTGCATCTCAAGAGACGGGCTTTTGGTTCCAGATTTAGGCTGCACAACCAGGGCAGCAGATTAAGAGTTGCTTGGTGAGGGCAGGGGATGATAGCTGGTAGCTGTTTTTTGAGAAACCGGTTCTTCGTCTAATACATAGTTTCACCAGCACTAGTCATCCAAAACGGTCTTTTACATAGCCTCTTTTTTGGTGACTCATTGTCTGTGCTGAAGCTGTCCTTTTTTACAAACAATTTAACCTTTCTGACAGCTTCATCAAAAGTGGTGACTGTAAAAATACCATCCTCCACATGCTTTTTACTTAGAACTACACAAATAATATACCACTTAACATACATAACATACTGATTTCTGGGTTCAGGACTTTAATATGGTACAACAACCATGAGGCTTCTGGTGTAACTTTTTTCGAGCATACGCTGAGTTGCTTTTGCTCTTCGGTGGCCACACACAATGCGTGTCATTCTACATCCAATTTACTGGAATTGCTGCCACACTGCCAGATTCCATAAATTCAGATATGAGGTACATTGCTGAATTCCTGCAACAGAAGAAATTTGTGTCAGCTGCCGAGCATCATGAATATATTACATTTGTTGTAATATATACTTCAAATGTGTTCTCCGTGTGTTCTCCACATGCAGTCATAACTTCATTCTGTACATAATAATCAACAAAGCAAAAACAAATGTAATTCTGAAGCCAAAACAGAACATATTCTTCAATGCACAATACGAAAGAACAGTATCAACAAATGTATGTATAGTGGGTAGAGGCGCAGGAAGCTCTTACATAAGGTGCGGCCTTAACAATTGACCACAATTTCACTGAAGCTCTTCCCATGCCAAAATGGAGGTTGTGTAAACTGTTCAAAGCTTACTCCTCCCTTTGGAGGACTCAAAACATCCGAAGGAACAAGGAACTAATTTAATAAACAACAGGAACAACATAAAACTGCACTGTTCAACAGCTGATACCAGAGTGATACCAGATTGCCAGCTAATTACATAACTCCTCCCACTCAAGCTAAAGCGCTCCAGCTAAAGTCTTAACTACATTACTAACAACGGCGCTTCAACTAAAGGATTACAGTTGTAATGTGAAAAATGGCAGTCATAGTGTTGACAGTTACAAAACTTGATTGGCAGAAAGCAAGTTTTCCTCAATTATGATTGCATTAAGACATCATTTTAGGAGGATTTTTCTGCCAATGTCAAAGCAGTGAAATTGGTCAATTGATGCAAGGAATTAAAATAACACTGTTAGTCCAATTCAATAAGTACTACTACTTGAGATGAAACTATATACGCATTAGTGTATGTGTGGGCATTTGGAGGTGGAGGCACAATTTTTGCGTTTCTGAAAGTGCTTGGAAAAGTGGTATCGCATATGATGTTTTATTTGCCGTTTTGTTTGACCTTTTGCTGTTTACAGTAACCTTGGGAAACGGTCATGAATATTAGTCATTGATGAGTAGTTTTCTGCCAGATCGATCTTCCCGGAAGCTGATCAGAGCACTTAGAAAACTAGGTACCAGAATTAGATAAACAAAATGTGTTCACAGATTATTTTCTGTGTGTTATTCCACACATCACTCCATTCACTCAACTTGTGAGGGAAAAACCTGTTTTTAGAATTTTCAGTGATTATGTTCTGGCTCATAGTTCAAAACCTATCAATGTTATCAAAAATCTGTAAATGCAGTACTGTGTGGAATAACATGCAGGGAATTAATGTCAAAACCAATGTCAATTATTCACTTGTGGAAATTATACGTGTATTTCATCGAATCTGCAAGAAAACTGCGCTAAAAATATAACTGGGAAACACACGAGGGCAAGAAATATGACAAATAAAAGAGTGTGCTTTCAACTAATAGGGTTAAATTTCATCATGATCAATCACATCATGATAAAATTAGCCTTAATAGTTGCTCTTTTATTTGCCGTATTGTTTATCCTCATGTGGTGTATAGCGACCTCAGGCCCTGCATTATGTAATGCAAAGCTTGTGATTCCACCTGCAAATACCTGTCACTTTAAAAGTGGTACGACCATGGCTGCACTGCTTCCTACGGCCCTGCTGAAGGATAAGGAATCCCTTGTTGCCAATTTAATGTTATCAGTATTATCTGCACAATACTAAACATTTTCCATCAGGTGCATCATCGGAAATGCCACAAATTTGTCCTTCTCGAAAGGAAGGAGAACACATTTCCACATCACACCAGCCAGATCGCACACACTGTAATTACGTTGTAGTCTGGACACCAGGTAAATGACCAAGAGGCTTGAGGCACACGGAGTCGTATAAAAGTCTGCTCGATCTTCAAAGGGTATCCCGAACAAGCACACTCTACCATCTTCTGCCTTCAGAATATTCATAATATTTACAATTTGCCCATTTGCCATGGCACAGCAGTTGTCATTTTTTGATAGCCCAAGCCGGAATCCCTGAAGGTACACTTTTCTGAACTGGGACCCTTTAAAACCTTGCGGCACAGGTACATCGTCATGTTCTTGTAACAGGAACTTTGTTTTTTTGCCTATATGTGTTACAATTATTAATTTCCAATAGACGTTTACATATTTGTTGCAATGGAAGTTTGGGCTTATGTATCAACTTTGTGATTTGGCCCAGATAGTTTTCAAAAGGAAATGTGCTAAACCTATCAAGAGTGCCATGCATCTTCACGTCATCAACCACATAGATATGGCTGTGGACGTTGTATGAAATAAAGGTTTGTCCATATAACTGCTGGCTTTGGGAGACAAATGTTTTTAGCAAACTGCCAGCATAATCAACAAATTTTGCATGCCATCTTGAACTTAGAATCGTTATCACAACATGTAAACAGAGGAAGTGATTGAACACAGGTTCTGGAACGGTTCTAGCTACAATGGGTCCAATGTAAAAATTTGTTGTGATTCGTTTGCCTTCCATCGATCTAAATAGGAGAGGGAGCGAGGACTTCGGCTGAACTTGGATGGCCAATTGTGTGTCAGGTTCTCAAGCGCAGAGGATATACGTTTTATACCCTGAGTGTTCAACCTCATATTATAGCTGCCACTTTTCCACGACCTAAGCATTCGGCCTACGATACTAATGTAGACAAGGTGTATGGAATCTAATGGAAAATGTGATACCAAACCATGAGGAAGCCTGACCAGTGGCGAATCTCCTACATGATGCTCCGGATAAGTTTGGTGCATCCAATTCAGGGAATGTCATTGTGTTTCTCAAATGCACCCCACGAGTAGTGCACTTCTCATAAGCATGGTACCGTGTGTCCCTTTATAGCCTTCAAAAATGATCTTGCAGGGGCATCACAGATATAATGGCGAATCTCATTCTGGTACGTCGTACCATTGTATGTTATGCCATTTGCCATTAATTCCTCCACCTCATTTATATATTCATCTGGGAATTCTGATATTGAAGTAGGCTTTCCTTCACCCCAGTATATGTCAACGGGAAATGGTTTTGAACATTTCATGTCATCAATCAACATTAGAATATGCCACAAATGCTGTGAAGTACTTTTTGTTAGGTGGAATCTATCAACATTGCAAAGTACTGGCACTATATTTCCGGATGGAGCGCAGTGTCATTTCATTTGTACGATAATTCCATTATTAACGCCCAAATAACAGAATTTTCCCTCCCATCTGCCGGACTGAACATGTCCTTGGTGTTCGCAGCAGTGTCCTGGCATCGAGCGGCAGCTCAGCATGAAAAGGCTTTAAGATGGCCAAAAGCTGTGTCACATGCAGCACAACTTTCGGAATTTATTGTGACGTCCAGGTAAGAGGAGATCACCTAGGAAGGTAGGCCAATATGAGAAATTGACGTCACAACACGATCATCCTATATTACGACGCTTCAGTCTGGCGCGTTCAAAAACCTAACCTAACCTAAATTAAACTAACTCTCCTAACAATTCACACCCCCGCACACAATTAAACAATTAATGTTGTATTGAACGAAGTGATATTTACGCATTTAAAGGTTTTTCATATAACAGAAAAAATGCGTTGTGATGTCAATTTCTCACATTGGCGGTTACATATATACATGGTGATTTTTAACATAAGGTAAGTTATTTACATAATTTAACAGTCTGAATTAAATAATTTACGAATGTGCTGAATAAAAATAACAGTATGTTTGAGATGAATTATTTGGTGGGCAAAGGCAATGAAATGGATGAACGGGAAGCCGGAAGATGGCGCTGTGTACATGGTCAATATTTACTTAATTTGCAAATAATTATAAAATACACTTGCAATTGAATATACTAATAAACCTGGGACCGGATGTTTGTATTAGTGTGTGCAATATTACATGTAGGCAAAATCATGATTTTATAAGGGCAGCCACTAGGTTTGCATATTTCAATTTTGGTTTCTCATTTTATCTTATGACAATCTTATCACAATTACAATGTGAATTTTGTGATATCGTACGGATATACATATAGTAAGTATTGTATATGTTTGTAAAGTTGAATGTCAATTACCTGATAATTATTTTAATGAAGTTGCATCGGTGTCACGTTCCGCTGTTTTGGGCAGTGAAGTTGGCAACAGTTTGTCACGGTCCGTGACACAGGCCAAGGCCAAGTCCTCCTGCATTCCAGGAAGCATGTCTCCAACCAGTTGATCAACCAGTCAACTGGACTCTTGTTACCTTAGCAGTCAGTATAAAAGGACTGGCACCTGCACCACTCCTCAGTTTTCTGGTATCAAGGATAGCTGATGGATGCAGCTATGCTCTGGGGCCTTCTTCCTACAGTGTACCTGTTCCTGCTCTCCTGCTGCTGCAAAGAGGTTTCCAGTGTTACCAGTGTTCCTGATCCCCTGCTACTGCAGAGGTGTCCAGTGTTACCAGTGTGTTCCTGTGCTCCTGCTGCTTCAGAGAGGGACTCTCTTCCTGTGTTTCCTACCAAGAGGTTCCTGCGATTCCAGAACCTCCGGTGCTTCTGACGGCTCTGGACCACTCCGTGGACCCACCCCGGCGGAGACTGCTTCCCAAGCGTGGGACGCAGCCTTACATACAGGCTCTTGGCCCAACTAGGTTGCCCCTGTCAAGTACCTATACCCTCCCCATACTATTGAAAAAATCGTCTAACTTAGTCTTAAAACTTCCCAAGGTACTCGTCTCCACCACCTCACTTGGCAACCCATTCCACTCATCCACAACCCTGTGAGAGAAGAAGTGTTGCCGCATCAACAGTCGGGGTCTCTGCTTCTGTAATTTGAAACGGTGTCCCCTTGTCTTACTCTCCCCAACAA
>JAVBJR010000658.1:0-4761 GCA_031546965.1 Dysgonomonas sp. | reverse complement strand
ATGGTGGTGTTGTTGGCAGAGATTCTGCAGCCTGTGATGATGGTAGCTGCAAAACCTGTGCTTTTATAGGACTTTTGGGGCATAATTAAGTATATATTGAGTCATAAATACTGGTTCATTTTATTCTTGCTGCTGTCATCTATTAGCTTCCTTACACACCCTATCACACCCTCCACCTTTTGTGTCGTCCCTGTAAGCCACCACCCATAAGAACGGGCCAGCAAAGAAAGGTGGATCGTCGTCGGCGCACGATACTTCTTCACAACGATAGTCGACGGACATGCGAGACGTTCGTAACGAGTTCGGAAGAGAAATCAAGGCATGCAGGCGACGGGCAGACGACGGGTGGGCCACTGGTACCAAAGCGAGGGCAGGATTCGGAGGGAACATGGTTGTAAAGTTACGGTACAGGAATAGGAAGGGGAAGGGCGATTGGACGGATTTTATAAGATTAGGACACGGATTTGAACGCGCCGGACTGGCGCCGGCTTGTAGTGGCCCTTTCGTCTACACAGGTGTCCGAATACCTGATGTTGCAATAGGGTTCAAGGGGATATTAGTTTTACGGGGACAAAGGGAGTAGTGGGTCTGGGGTTGTTGTGCTTGTGTTGAACGGGTGGTTGGGATGCCTGGCACGACGGGGGCGTGATAGGGGCGGAGGGCGGCCACGTTTACTAAGATGGGTTTCGTTCGTCCATCTCTACGTATTTCCCAAACATTGGGGGAGGGAAAGCGGTGACGACATAGGGTCCCTCTCGGCGTTTTGCCAATGTTGCGGAGAAGCCAGCTCCCTTATTCAAAAGGGGGTGGGTATTACGCCATACTAACGAGTTCAGCTCCATCTCTGCTGGCCGCCATTTGGTATTATACCGTTTAGCGTTCTGGTCGTGGATGGTGTTTTGACAAAGAGTAAATGTGCAGAAGGTAAAAGTCGTAGAAAAGCGCCCAGGCCGAAAGACGGCTGATACTAAACTGCCACATGACGGTACATACCGTCACGTACCGAAATACCGCCACGGGGGATCATGCATTATGTACGCTCCGGAACTACTGAAACGCTATTCACGATGTGTATTACGGGATTACATGGAATTAATAATAATAACGCCATTACATAAGCGGGTACGTACTGTCAGAATGCAAGCAAACGAAATATGGTTTTAACAAATGGTTAGACGAAGTATAAAATGGCGGAATATAATAGTTGGTTTATTAGTCGGGGATTTTTGAACTCTTTTACAGCCGGAAAATAAATTCGGAAGACATAACTTCTTAGGCTTTTTAACAATTTCCGCCATGTGCAGGTTCCCAACATAGATCTCGTTAATACGGATCTGACGACCCTTCATATGGCGGAAAACTATGGTTAGTTTACAAGTTAGGGATTTTTAAGCCGATTTTCCACGGAAAATCACTTCGGGGGACATAACTATTTGGGATTTTCAAAACATTCCGCCATATGCAGGTTCCCATAATAGATCTCGTTAATACGGATCTAACGACTCTTCATATGGCAGAATATTATGGCTAGTTTACAAGTTAGGAAAATCACTTCGGGGGACATAACATTTTGGGATTTGTAAAACTTTCCGCCATATGCAGATTCGTAACATAGATCTCGTTAATACGGATCTAACGACCCTTCATGTGGTGGAAAATTATGGTTAGTTTACAAGTCAGGGATTTTTAAGCTGATTTTCCGCGGAAAATCACTTTGGGGGACATAACTATTGGGGATTTGTAAAACTTTCCGCCATATGCAGGTTCCTAACATAGATCTTGTTAACCCATTAATGGTCACACATAGAAGGAATATAAAAAACAGTTTTATTTTAGTACAACTCTTTTGTTTAAAATTTCAGCATTCTAAAAATAATTAGTTTTAATTTTTTAAAAATTTAGAACCGAAGTTATAATGGCGTCCTTTATAAGGGACAATGACCACATTCAGTATCAGCGTTCATGAAAATCCACGAAGCAGGATCGCTCTATGCACAATGTTACTTGACACTTCTTGCATGACCACATAGATTTGCTGTGGCACATGACACATCTCCTTTGTTTTTCTAACTTCTGTGTGTAATGTCCACCAGCAGATTTCCAAACATCCTGTGCAACATTTCCCGGAATCTTCCACTTTGCTCCACCAGCTGTTGATTTCTTTGGTTTTTTCCCAGATTTATGTAACTGATAGCAATTTCCCTAATAAATTGAAGCAGGTCAATTTGTTGAGATGCGTCATGGGAAAGCTGATGAAGTCGCCATGCATTGACTGTTGCAGAGGAGAGCATCGCTGTAAAAATCGGCCACCACCATTTCTTTGCCCTGACAGCGATTCTGTATTTGTTTACAGTTTGATCATGAAGATCCACTCCTCCCATACATTTATTATAGTTGGCAATGAGAAGGGGCTGTTGCACAGTTTTCTGGGCCTTTACCTGCTTGCACCAACGCTTCACAGGAACTTGTGGTTCTAGTGTGTCAAAATTGGTTGCGCAGCCCACGACGCTGTTATCATTCCATTTAGCAATATAGATTTCTTTGTTTGTGTCAAATCTGTAGTCACTTGTTCCTCGGAGTTCTTTTCTGAACTGTGTTGAAGGAGTGAGGGGGCACTTCTGTGTCCTGTTTTCCCTGATGGTACCAGTTGCAAAGAATCCAGCATCTCTCAGGTGGACGAGAAGGTCATAACTTGTGAAAAAGTTGTCAAAATATATTTGATGATCCATTGGGTTTTCAGCAACCTCAAGCATTTGAGTGACAACCTTTGTACCCAATGGAGTTTTGTCATTAGATGGTACTGTATTTCGTCCACAATATACATCCATGTTGTAACAATACCCAGTACTGCTGCAGAGTAGCCACATCTTGAATCCAAATCGAATTGGTTTTCCTTTGATGAACATTTTGCAAGAATGGTGACCAAAATAACGTACCATCATTTCATCTACAGCAAGGTTTTCATGCATTATTCCCCACTGGCAAAAGTTATTTCTCAAAATATCACAAAGTGGTTTAATTTTGAACATTTTGTCTGTTGAGGATCCAATTTGAGAGTTGTCGTTGAAATGAATGCAGCGCTTGATTTCACGAAATTTGTGGATGCTCATGCATTCAGCCACAATGTCCACATGAACATCCTTGTCTAAAGACCAGTACATTCTCTCCCTTGGAAGTTTATGGTATCCAGTAAACAATAGAATGCCAATGAAATTTTTCAGGTCATCAGAATTGAATATAAAATTGTGCACATTTTTTTGCTGTGCATACAAAACAGTCTGCTGTACAACATGGTCAAGGAGGTTCTGGTCAAGCATAAGTTCAATCATTTCCACTGGGGTCTTGTGTTCACATTGTTGCTGCATATTATGCATGCGTTGTCTAGCACCAGCAGTTCTTGGCGGGATGGCTGCATAAATTGGTGCCATTTTTTTCCATTTTGCGGGATTTTCTTTTCCTGGTTTCGTTTTTCGCTGCCTCTTGACCAGTGGTGCATCATCATCGCTGTCGGAATTATCAATGGCAAATACCTCTACTGCCCCTGTTATGCAATTCTCATATTGTAGATATGTAAAGCGAGGAAGTTTCATTTTAAGATAATCTGTATTTCAAAGTTCAGAGGTGACTATTTCATTTTACCTGTGACATCTGCAGGGACCCAATCCTCATCTGCAATATCATTTGGCATATCTTCTTCATCAGTGAGTTCATCAAGCATAGGCGGAATTTGAATAACATCAAATTCACTGTCCTCATTTTCAATGCTTTCTAATGCTTCTGCCAGAGTAAGGTGACAACTGTGTCCGCTTGTCCCAGCATGGGAAGCCATCTGACGAATCAATGTTTCAAAGAATATGATCAAAATATAGCTGGAAACTACTTGCTGAGTTCCATGTACAACATTTGACACATTATAAATTTGGTCGACTTGGAAATTACAATGTTTCTTCACTCAGTTTGTAGCCGCAGTTTTGCAAATATTGTGAAATATATGTGTACTTGATAAATGCTGTCATTCACAACTGGTGAGCATGTCAGAAACAAGTTAGTAGAATTGTATGCTGAAATCCGAATTTGTATAGTGCTTGTGGTCATTGGCCTTTTTAAAGGACATCAGAATTCCCTTGCATATTACTCAAAGCTGGTAGTGACAACGCTTATCATAAATTTAGCTTATTTTCCTTACATACCTGTCAATACAAAACCATTTTTATATATTTTTTAACGCACCTGAACTTTCAAAAAGAATTACGTACCTCAAAGCATGTAACAAGAGCAAAAAATGATAAAGTTTCGTCCACTGCTATCAAAACAAGAAAGCAATACAAAGGAAAGTTGACTAACTGAAAAATAGCTTACATCCTTCTGAACAACTTAGAATAATGACGCTCCTGCTAAGGGTCAAAGGGTCAAAGTTGTGAGCTTAGTATTGGACTGTCCTTTTTAAAGGACAGTGACCGTTAATGGGTTAATACGGATCTAACGACCCTTCATATGGCGGAAAATTATGGTTAGTTTACAAGTTAAGGATTATTTAAGCTTATTTTCTGCCGAAAAGCACTTCGGGGGACGTAATTTCCGCAAACTTGTTAAAAATTCCGCCATATGCAGGTTCCGAACATATAACTGGTTAATATGGATCTAACCCTGTGATTAAATAAGTACAATGATTGATCCGTTATGTCAATCTGTTGTATTCGTACCCTGCTCTTTGTAAGAGAAAACAAAACACCATTCAAAATAACAAGTACTTTATTGTCT
>JAVBJR010001018.1:0-2815 GCA_031546965.1 Dysgonomonas sp. | reverse complement strand
TCCGCTTTCATCTTCCTCTTCTGCATCTCGTTTGGAACGCTGAGTGTCTGTGCTATTGGCACGGGTTTCGATGACGTCATCGACGTCCACCACAACGTCGATGTCTTCATCTTCCTCGTCCATCAACACGTCTTCGTCGTCTTCTTCCAGCTCGGCTTCTTCATCGTCGTAGCTGCAGCGAGTGTTTTTGTTGAGCAAGTGTCCATTCACTACGTTCACTAGGCCTACGTGGGCATGGGGTGTGCAAAGGCTTTGGCTTTTGGTCTTGTTGGCAATGCCAGCCCCAGGGGTCGGTTGTGTGGGGGCCATAGTGTCGACAGCCAAAAGGCTTCTGATAGAGAATGGGGACTTCTTGAGCGACGTCGCGGCTTCCATCGTTGGTGGCGGCGAGGAGTTGTACACAGAAACGATCCTCACCATCGCTTTTATCGCATTGGACCTGCATGTGAAAATTGCGTTTCATTAATAATAGCCACAGATCGCACCATTTTGAACATTCTAAGAAAACAAGACATGATTATACGCCGTTAAACATGTCTCAACTACAACATTTTTTTATGTTTTCAAATTCATGAATTGCGTAACCAGTCCATGACACTTGTATTTTCGGATCTTATCCAGACCGGTTCCGGATATTTCAACAAACCAGTTGATGTTTGCAAACACCTATAAAAGGTGTTCTAGTTGAGACGACTATAAAGTGTTGTAAAATCCCATTTTTTTTGAATTAGTGTATGCAATTGTTTTTTTGTTTTGCTTTCGAAATTCCTTGGAGTAATGGTAAAGAAAACTGGGATAATTCATGCATTTATGCAAAACTGGCAGATAAATATAAATTCATGGAAAAGTGGGGAAATGCAAAAAGGAATGAATTTCCAGGGAAACTATATATGCAGAGTGATTCACAAATTTTGATATAATATTGCCAATGACCTTGAGTGTGATCTTTCAGGGATATAATTATTATTCTACCATAAAATCACACCTGATACATATTTCCCCAGTTGTATAAATGTCAAATAATAAAATTCTAAACCCGTTTCGTTATTGTTTGTATATATATATGCATTACCTAGAAACAATCCGGTTCTTCTGTGAAATTAGCAATGGGAAGGAAAATAGATTAAATATGACAGTTGCAAGGGGTCGAACGCAACACACTAAATCATATGCTAATAAATGTGAAACAATGTGTAGAATATACGATCTGCCAGCATTCACACGCAAATGGAATATGAATATGTGTCATGCAGAGAAGCATTATGCATTACGGCACCCTGCGGATGTGCATGCTTACCTGCCTAACAGTATTTGTAAAATTATTTTTGACAGTTCGTAGAAATGTAAATCCATGAGTACGGATTATTAATTAGCATGCCATGCACATATATTAATAACAATTAATATAAATCCAAGAAAATGCTATATTGAAGGACCTATCTATGCTATGACAATTAAACATGCATGCTATATAGGCTAACCGTTTAATATAGGCTACATAATTTTAATTCTCAGTGTTCCGAATAAAAATATCAATTTATTTTAAATTATGTATATCTTTTATATACACATTGTATATACCAGTATACTATAGCTGCATTAAATTTATCCACGGTTAATGAATGAATGCTATATATAAATTGATTCCTTAAAATGATAGGCCTACCTAACTGTAATTGATTGTAGATTAAAGTATATTGCAGTATTAGTTTCGTATATACATTGGTACGTATATATGTTACCGTCATTCTGCAAAGACACGCCGTTTGCCGAATCGGCGTTTTATGACGTCACAACGCGTACCGCGCACGTACTACGATATTCTCCTTCTCCTCCAATTGTTTGCGGGACTGAGATATGTTTAGTTAGTTTAAATTAGGTTAGGTTAGGTTTACCCACGTGACAGCAAAAGCGTCGAAACGTAGGATAGGTTAGTTATTTGGTTTAAATTAGGTTAGGTTAGGTTTTCTCACGCGACAGCAAAACCCTCGGAACGAAGGATTACCGCGTTGTGACGTCATTCGGCAAACGGCGGATGACGGCAGAATGACGGTAACATATATATATTATCCATCTAATGTAACTTCAAATGTCCTATTTAACGTTTCTGTGATTTCATATGAAATGTTTTGCCGCAGCAACGTTGACGCCCTGCTGCACTGCTCTGTGGCATTGCAGTGAAACCAAACCGTGGGTCGCTTTCTAAGCTAGATACGTATGCCTACGTTGTGTAGATGCTATTCATGCTCATATGGGTATGCATGTATTCATGTTTAGATAGCACGCCATTGTGCAACACCACATTGGGAATGTGGTGTAGCTTAGAAAGCGACCCACTGTTTGGTTTCACTGCATTGCCACAGAGCCGTGCAGCAGTGCATCAACGTTGCAGCAGCAAAACATTCCATATGAATTCACAGAAACGTTAAAAAACACCAATGACGTTTTTAGACTAATCTCATCTTTGCCGTCAACTTTCTAATTGGAACTGACAATGTAAATGCAACGGTTAACAAGGTGTGATTTCAATAACCTTGACACAAACCTTCAAGGTCACCGGAAGTATATTTGAAATCGCCATGGTGCAGTTCCCATTTGGGTACATAATCATATTGACCGAATTACTCATAGGCTGCCAGATATTTGAGTTGCTCTAAGGAAATGGGACACCCTGTATATGTAGGGGAGACCGGGGATGAATGGACCACAGGGCATTATGCACCAGTCGATCTAGCGTTAAAACCACGATTCTAAAAATCTTGAAATTGCGATGGTAGCAAGTATTTGACATGTCTAAAGTCGCGTTTAAGTGAAA
>JAVBJR010000869.1:0-2960 GCA_031546965.1 Dysgonomonas sp. | reverse complement strand
TTATTTTGCAAACACTTTTCTTGATAACTTTAATTTAAAACTTTCAGGTTGCACGTTTATATTAAATTCCCTGAGTTTTCCAGATTTTCCCTGTTGGTAGCAACCCTGTGACTGTTCTGCATGCACCTCATACGCAGGGGGTCGTACTCATATTTCTTAAAAATATAGGCTAAAAGTGTGAATTTATATAGGTTTTTATAGGCTAAAAGTGTGAATTTATTTCAATGTTAGTTGGCTTACATAAAATTGCAGGAGGGGGGCATCGCAACTACCCCTATACAATCAACAAATATCGATCACGGATGCCTTGAATTTTCCCTGAGTTTTCCAAGTTCTCCAGACAACTTAGACAAGTTTTCATAGAATGTTCTGTGCATATTAAACTAGTTTCATTGCAGCTATTTTTCTAAATAATTTTACTTCAAAACACACGAATTGCAAAGAATACTTTTATACCAATTTCCCTAAGTGTTTTTCAGGTTTTGACAAAATTTTTAACAAAATCCCCGAGTTTTCCAGATTTCCCCGAGTTCATATAGTTATGAATCCTGTACGGTATATACAGCGAAACCTGTCTTATCCCCTTCAGTCACTAATTAATATCCGCTTGTGGAACAAGAAATCATTTGTGCAGAAACATTTCCCAATATGAATAGAACACGAAAACAAATATAAAAAGTTTCCCCCGATGTTATAATATAGGAGTTCCATGTTAAATTTGTGTCCCAAAGGTATTAAGAACAACTCGTATTAAGAGACCACCTGCTTCTTTGGACCAACTTTGCTCGGTCACATTATTTTCGAGGCCCAAATTGCTGAAAACCTGTCAAATGGGGCACTTTTTTCAAGTCTGACCAAAATTCCTCAGGTTTATGTATATTTTATGGAAATTTGGAATAGGTATCACCTCACACTTCCAATCACACACCGCTCACAGCAATCAAGTAACTTGATCAGGTGTTCTAAAATACATGGACCCTCGAGGGTCCATGTAAGGCTGTGCTTTATGAAATTAGTTTTTTTTTCATGAAGTACCTGCGTTAAGGGACACCATGTGAGTTAAGACCACTTATCATTGGTCCTACCAGCGGCCCTCTTAAACAGGTTTGACTGTATACAGTATAGACATTTTCTGGGGTGGAATAACGGGGTTTTGGAAAAGGGGTGCGGATCGGTGTCTGGGAGTACCGGCATGTACACACAGATATATACACACATACACAAAAAAAGAGGGGAAATGGGGAAAAAAAGGCAAGGTCTCGTGTGTTAACCCAAGTGCACTGAGAATGCATGCAACATCTGCTCTGTCCAGGTCTCCAGGTCTCTCCATTTTCTTTTATATTGTTGCGCAGTTTGTATGCGTCTGCGTGGAAGCCTCTTGTTTTCATCTGCCAAACTCAGTGCCTTGCCTTCAAATGTCCTCCGCCCTCTTCCTCTTCCTCTGACCCTCAACCTCAACCCTCAGACGGTCTCCTAACTTTTTTTCCCCCCTTACAACCACCACCACCACCACCCAGAAAGTCTGGGCTAGCCTTTTTCCACAAAAATTCCCCTATATACCTCACCCTCCCACACCCAAAACAAAACAATATACCCAAAACAATGTTCAATAATAACAATAACAACATCATGTTCATATCAATCTGTGATTATCATTTCCCCTGAATTTTCCAGGTTTTCCAGAGTGCTTAGGCTAAATTCCCAGAGCATATTATATACAAGGTGTCCGGAAAGTCTGGTCTTTTTGCTAATATCACGACATTGAGGTGAATAATTGCAAATATAATGAATGGGGTTTCCATCTGTAATATCATGTGGGGGACATACATGCATTGGTGACGATATTTTTGACCTTGGAACTCTCCATCAAGGTCATCCCAATTATATTAATGGATTTGACTCAGCTTGGTGTTATATAATGTCTCTCTCTAGGTTAATTTGATGTGTGAAGTGTAAGCAAAACTGTGGTCTGATGATGGTCCAAGTGTAATAGGGCTGCAACCGGTCACAGAATAAAATTGACTGCGGGTATTTGGAAAAATTTGAACTATTTTGATTATTCACCCACATCCATACCTCAACCAACAAAGAATCAATCCCAAACACCCTGTGTAGTTATTGGTTGGAAAGGCATGTGAAACGTACTAAATGAAATGTTCAAAATGATGTCCTTCTACTGCTATGCACAACTGTGCACGGTTCAGTATGGGTGCCTGAACACACCTGATCAGTTGAATTACTTTACAGAAATACATATTACACATCTTGGAACATGTACAAGAAATTCCCTAAACAACTAACATAAGGCACGGATTATGACTAACAGCAATCCTGCAAGGTTTGTGGTGCTTCCCATCATAGCACCTGTTGTCAACAGTGTATTGATAACTTAGGGGCAAATGCGAATTATTTGTTGTGATTACTCCTCTGTTCCTTTACCGATTTCAAATCTGCTTTCGCCAATGCATTCGCAATAACGTTGGTCAAATATCTCTAATTTATACAACCCACCTAACTTCAAAACTGGCGAAGATAAATTTAGAATGACCTTGTTGGAATGTTCCAAGGTCAAAAATATCGTTACCAATAGATGCCTCCCCCCATTATATTATAGATGGAAACATCATTAAATTTACAAATATTCACTTCAATTTCAAGATATTAGCAAAAAGACCAGACTTTCCGGACACCCTGCATAGGTTCAACTAGTTTTATTACAACAATGTTTCCAAACAATTAAAAATATAATTTAACCTTATAAAGGTAGAATGTAGTCTATGGAGATTGGACTTTAAATTGTGATGAATTATCCAGGTGTCTAATTAACGAGGTTTGACTGTATATCAATTTCCCATGATTCTTCCAGGTTTTGGAACCATTTTATTGGTAAATATACTGAGTTTCCCTGAGTGGTAAGAACCCTGAATATATTTGTTCAATGAGCCTCCATCGAAGTCTAC
>JAVBJR010000920.1:0-84910 GCA_031546965.1 Dysgonomonas sp. | reverse complement strand
ATAGCGTTGGGGATCCACCTCTTCCCATTCCGAACAGAGAAGTTAAGCCCAACCACGTCGATGGTACTGCCGTTAGGTGGGAGAGTAGATAGCCGCCATCTTTAAGAAACCCCCTCAGAGTTTATGCTCTGAGGGGGTTTTTGCTTTATAATAGTTGAGAGTTGAAGAGGTGTTTCGAAAGGTATTCGTATCGTCATTGCGAACGTAGTGAAGCAATCTTTCCAAAGGGATGCTTTGTTATTCTTCCTCGAAGATGCTCCGCATGTAGATTGGTAGCCTCTTCTGTTTTCAATTTTCCATTTTCAACAATGTTTACAAGGCTTCTGCTTCTTTTTTGAGGCTCCTTATTTGAATTAAAAATAATACAAAAGTAAGACTTACAGCCAAAGCATCAGCCAAAGGCATAGACAGCCAGATACCTTTGAGACCTAAATATTGAGGCAATATATACAATGCGGGAACTAAAAATAATACCTGACGAGTGAGGCTTAAGAAAATTGATTTACCGGCTTTACCGATACACTGAAAAAAGTTAGTAACAACAATCTGAAATCCGGCAAGTGGAAAGCAAATAACCACAAGACGAAGTGCTGTTGCCGATTTTTCGGCTAACTCGGGACCCGGTCCAAAGAAACTCACAAATATTCGGGGAAAGAAAAATCCCAAAATAAAGCCCAAAGTGGTAATAACCGTTCCTGCTTTAATGGTATAGATAAGAGCTTCTTTGACCCTGTCGTAGTTTTTTGCTCCATAATTATATCCCACAATAGGTTGCATGCCTTGCGTAAGTCCTAGTACAATCATTACAATAAGCATAAGTAAAGTGTTTGCAATGGTGTAAGCAGCTATAGACATATCGCTCGAGTGCGAGTCGGTGCCGCCATACACTCTCAGTTGAGCTATTATGAAGAAAATAACTACAGATGCTGTTAGCTGAATAAGGAAAGGCGACATACCAATGGAGGTTATCGACCATACAATTTTTGTATTCAATCGAAGGTTTTTCCATCTAAGTTTTATATAACTATGAGGACTTGTAAAGTGTTGCATCACAAAAGCAAAACCTATAACCATAGCAATAAAAGTGGCAGCAGCTGCCCCCTTCATGCCCCAGTCTAAATAATGTATAAATATAGGTGCTAGTATAATGTTGGCAATCACGCTGATAAGCATAGTTATCATTGCTTTTTGAGGATAACCCGATGCCCTCATCATATTGTTGAAGTTAAAACAGAGCGACAAAAAGAGGTTACCGGGAAGGAAGATAACCAAAAAATCGCGAGCATACGGATAAGTCACCGCACTGGCTCCGGCATACATCAGTACGGGTTTTAGAAACAAAAGTAATAATCCAATCACCAGTCCGCTTAGAATAAGAGTCATCACAAATGATGTTCCGGCTATTTTTTCGGCTGTGTCTTTGTCTTTCTTTCCCAAATAGATGGAGATACGGCTTGCCGATCCTGCCCCAACAAGCATACCTACTGCTGCGGTGATATTCATTATGGGTAGAACCAACCCCAATCCGGCGATAGCATCGTCTCCCACCCAATGACCTATAAAAATTCGGTCGATAACATTGTAGAGAGAGTTTACCAGCGTACCTATAATAGCAGGTAATGCGTATTGCCAAAGAAGTTTAGCAATCTTTTTGTTTTGTAGCTCGTCAACATTTGCAACTTGTTGCATTTCTTTTAAAAATTAAGCATGTGAAGAGCAATAGATGTATGTTGGTGCAAATAAAGGCAATTGCTCCATATTGTCTTTAACGATCTGATAATGAATTGTATCTTAGAGGCTAGTCTAACACCTGTTGATTTCAGATAAAGCAATGCAAAGTTATATAATTATCTGCTGAAATTTCAAACTTTTAGGAATTCTGTTTTTGATTATTCAGACACCTCCGATTGAGAACTAACAGTATCTAAAAGCCCATCCCAAAACCGATGTAAAAACGTCCACCGTCATTAGAATCAAAATAAGAAAATTTGCCTGTATATTTCTTAAACATGGTGAGCCAAAATCCTAAACCATAGGAACTATGCCATTTTTCGGAATGCTCGTAAGGATACCATACCCTACCATAATCTACTCCTGCAAATACACCATACTGAATGGGTGTAAACGGGTTCTTTAAATGTCCCAAATCGTACCTGAAATCGGTTTGCTGATAGAGCGACTGTTTACCAATAAAGCGATCGTCCCTGAAACCTCTCAATTTTACTGCGGCTGCTTGATAAAACTCATATTTATCGGTGAACAAAGCTGTTCCTTGCACTTCGGTAGCCATAGTAATACGATCAGTAAAAACCAGTTCGAAAGCCAGTTTCGATTTCAGATAAGGAACGTTACGATCGGCATCTTGCAGATTTATAGTCCAGCCCGGAGTGACCGAGACATCAAAAGATGGTATCTTGGCACTCAATGCCTTGTGCATTTCATAAGCAATCTTTAAGTTTAAAAAGAATTTGGCATCAAACACCGAATTATCTTCACGGTAGACCTCATTTATATATCGGTCGGTCGATTTTTCTATATCATATAATTCAAGCATCGAAGAAGCCGTCACTTTATCTTTATCCTTGATATTAAATTTCCAAAAAAACGATGGTTCAACACTGTACTTTGCAACTCCCACACGATTATAGTCATTGGGTTTATCTTTGAATCCGAGTGTTTGATTTCCGTATCCGAAAAAATTCTCAAAATCGTTTGCAATCCCAAAAATAGCCTCTATATTGAAGCCTTTCTTTTCATTTAACGTAGGGAAGAAGCCCTGATACATCAATCCGTCTAAGTAACTATAACCGAAACGGTGCTGATAACTGTAGGGCGATCGCTTAAATCCATACATTGTTTTACTGAAGTATACCCCTAAGTAAAAACCTAAATCGGAGTCATAAACACCCCAGGGAGTAAAACCAAAGGTTTCGTATTTCGATTTCTTATAATCGTATTCTATTACTTTTTCGAGATTGGTACGTATTATTTTGGCATTGCCAAGGGTATCGTTCTCCGGATTATGCGACTTATACTCGTAGATATCTGTATTTTTGCCTCCCTCTATGCTATATTTATTTTCGCCTTTTCCACCTACCAAAACTATTGGAATGCCTTTTTCTGAACCCGATACCCTAAAGGCATCCTTGCCATCTAATCCATAGAGCCAAATTTCGTTGGTTATATGATCATACTCTTTATTAAACAATAATTTGTTCGACTCACGATCGTATATTTTAACATCAGTCAATCGTTTATCTTTTTGTTCTATAACAAATAAGTCGTCGCTATTTGTACCTGTAATTACAGGTGTTTGCTGTAAGATATCGTAATACTTTTGGGTAATTTGTTCAAGGGCATCTCTCCGGACTTTTAAAGTTTCTTTCAAAAAATTGGTGCTTGGTAATACATAAATTTCATGGGGTAATACTTTAAAAGCACCGTCGATTACCTCATCAGTTAATACCGATTTTATATATTTTGCTTCTTGATACCAAATTTCGCGCCCACTGTTTGCAACCAATGCTGCATCCAAGGGAATGGCAATTCCGTTTGCCTTTTTCAGATTCTTGATATTACTGTCATAATTAGTTATACCCTTAAGCCCCAAGACCGATAACATGGGCTTAAACAATAGTCCGTCGACACGCGTAAAGGCATGGCTCCGATCCGAAACGACCGGCATATAAACAAGGCTATCTCCTTGAGGAATCTCATTCCATTGCCAACTTTCCTTCGTTTGATTCCAGTCACCTACCAATAACCCGAAAAGTCGTTCGCGGATATATTCTTTCTGATCGACATGAAAAGATTTCGATTCTTTGATTTTCTCCAATAATTCTTCGGTCTGTATTTTTTTTGCATGAGCATTAAAAGATTGTAAATTGAAGACACTTATCAAGCGGTCTCCGATTTCCGACCCATCGGCAATAGTATCTGTAGTGGTATGCTTGGGAATATAAAATATTTCGGAATCAAAAGAACACACGTTCACCTTTTTTGCCAGTTTATTGGCTACCAGAAAAGCATATGGATGGGTTATTGTATAAGCATCACCAATGACCCTGTTCATATAAGTACCTTCAAACTCTTGCCTGTTATATATATTCTTGAAAAAATCGGACTCTATAAATGCTGCCGCCCCACTCAATGGTTTTATCATATACAGATGCGAGTTGTGGTCTTCAAAAAAAAGGGCATGCAATTGAGGCAACTGATCTACAAATTTGAGTCCCCCATAAAGATCATATACCTTTGTTGTTTTTACGGTTACAGGTGTAAAATAAAGATCACGGTAATGCTTACCCATCAGGTAATTGTATACTATGGTTCGTTTGGAGGCTGTTTGGGGATAAATGGATTTCTTTACTACTCCATCCGAATATAGGGGTATCGTATCTTCTTTCAATTTCTGAAATACATCTGTAGCCGAAACTGTAAAGTATGAAAAGCCGGATAAGAAAAATAGAATACTGATTCTTTTTAAATTGAGCATAAATAAAAGTATCTGTTATAAAAAATTTGATTCAAACATCGCAACGAGTATTTGTTTCAAAGTTCAAATATATCGGCAAATATAAAATATAATTTGTTACGAGTTACAAAAAAAAATGTTCTTCCATAATCATGTTATGTCTAAATCTTAAAATTGCTTGTAAATCAATGTGCTTGTATAACAATTTGTATCTTTGCATAGTTTACTTCACCAATCAATTAATGACAAACAAACCATATAGAGAGTTTGGAGATTTCCTAAACGGTATATTTCCACTCAAAGTTCAGAAGATATCCATCAATGCCGGATTTACCTGTCCCAATAGAGATGGGTCTAAAGCCGTTGGGGGATGTACCTACTGTAATAATCAGAGCTTTAGCCCCGGTTATGGAGGCAAGCAGCGCTCTGTAACCGATCAGTTGAGAGACGGAATTGCTTTCTTCTCTCATAAATATCCGGAAATGAAGTACTTGGCATACTTTCAATCCTACACAAATACGTATGACGATATCGAAAAACTGATTGCTTTGTATGAAGAGGCTTTGGCTTACCCCAATGTAGTAGGCATCATTATAGGTACACGCCCCGATTGTATGCCGGCTGATCTGCTGGAATATTTCGCAAAACTAAAAGACAGGACTTTTTTGCTTATTGAATACGGATTGGAATCGACCCTAGACTCGACCCTCGAATTTATCAACAGAGGACATACTTATGCCGAAAGTGTAGAGGCTATACATCAAACGGCTGCTAGAGGAATATATACGGGTGCTCACATGATTCTTGGATTGCCGGGCGAAAGTCGTGAGCAAATATTGCAACATGCCGATAAATTGTCGGAACTACCTCTTACAACCCTCAAGATGCACCAATTGCAATTGATAAAAGGTACGGTTATGGCTCGTCAATACCGTGAGCATCCCGAATGGTTCAATCTGTTTGAGGTAGAAGATTATATTGATCTGTGTATCGATTTTACGGAACGTCTCAACCCCCAATTCATTATAGAACGGTTTGTTTCACAGTCTCCCAAATCACTACTCATTGCACCCGACTGGGGTTTGAAGAATTTCGAATTTACTGCCAAAGTTTTAAAGCGATTTGCCCAGCGAAAAGCTTATCAAGGCAGGTTATGGATTAAACCGTAGGGGCGTATTGCATACGCCCGTTTATAAAATGCTTCAATCTCTCGGGCGTATGCAATACGCCCCTACGGGCACAATAGGTATAATTTTTATTTTGTCTGACTTTCGGCGGGATGTTCTTTTACCTCCTTTTTATTTTCTTTCTTACTTTCTTTGAGGAAGCCCGACACTTTTTTAAAGAAACCCGATACCTTTTTTGCGAAGTTCTGTTTCGATTGAGAGAACCCTACCGATTCTACTACAGCAGGCTGCAATATCTGCCACAGATAATTGAATGTAGAGTGATACGCATCCCTCTTGATAGTTATATTCACATGGCGGGGTTTCTTATCTTCCTTATCCGGATTATTCTTTTTTATAACCTTATTGGCAATAGTACTGAACAGCGAATTGACGGTCGATTCGCCATCTTTATTTTTCAGCACCGAAATATTCAGATCGTTATATAACATCAACATATCTATGGTAGCCCCTGTGGTTGAAGCATCGGTACTAAAGGTCAACGATTTTATATGACCCTCTTCTATCTGAGCCGGAGCCATAGGAGTAATCAATTGATTGAGGTCTTTCATATCAAACTCATTCAACTTTGCTTGCAAGTAGAAATGATCGTTGAGCGAATCTACAGGCAACATCCATGTTGCGGTAAAGTATCCGCTTCCCATCAAGTTTCCGTCGGCATCCAGTTGTATATATTGATTGGGTTTAGAAACTATGTTAGTCAAGCCCGACAATCGCCCATTCATATTCGTAAAGAAGATAACGCCCGATGTGGTTCCCGTTTTGGGTAACTCTTCGTACACGACTTTAAAGTTTTCAACATTAGCGGTATCGATAACAAACTTAACGGGGAGTTTTTGTAAACCTTCGTAAATCATCGGCATGATATTGTGCTGTATTTCGATCTGTTGATTCTTGAAGTTCAAGAGTTCTACATCTTTTACAAACAGACCCCCTGCATGCAAAACATCGTTGGCAAAGTACCTGCTAAAATCAATACCCGACAACAAAACATTCCCCACCTTTACATCAAACCAGTCTCTATTAGTAGGATGATGGTATGCAAACTCTTGTTTAGGATATGCCGGAACTAAATGCAAGTTATCAATCTTCAGACTATTCCCCGTTTTTTTCAGTTCTATCGCTTCGGCTTGCAATGTGTAGAATCCATTGTTGAGAGGGAAACGAAAATTGCGTGTGCTAAATTCGATATCACCCAATGTAAATGTCTTTAAATTGCTGTTTATAATAAGGTCGCTAAAAGACAAACGGGCTGTATTAAAACGTTGTTGCCTGTTCAGTTTTCCGTTTAGGGTACTGGCATAGTCAATGTTAGCATCATCTACATTAAATTTAGTGATAGATATCTCATTGGCTATCTTATCTAAAGCACTATAAAGATTTTGCTTATCGGAACTTGGTTTATTTGCAATCTTATCAGTACTCGATATCTGATTTATCTTCACCTCCGGCTTTGCAATATTCACACTAGTTAGAGAGAACTGTTTATTGCTCCATTTTATAGTGCGGATATCTATGTTGGGAGTTTCAAAATTGAGTTTAAGGCTGGGTTGGTTCACTCCTACCTTGGCATTAACGATACCTATCTGCCCTATTTCCAAAGATCGGGCAAAGCTACCGGGAGGAATTGCATTATTCCCTCCCTGTTCAGCCTCCTGACGTTTTCTATAGTGTATGTTGGGAGATTGCAACATGATACTCCCTATGGAGGTCTTTTTCATTTCGGCATCCCACGACAACGATTTTAGTTGCAGATCGTTAAACTGGGTCTTCAAACTGTCTTTGGTAGTGCGATCAGAATACACAATATCACCATCGGTTATATCAAATACTCCGGCAATAAAGTTCAATGGTTTATCGCTCGAGGGAGTTTCTTTCTTGACGGTATGATGCGCATCCCTCACCTTTGTTATTCTGATTCGAGGAGCTTCGATATTTAAAGAATTAAACATCAACGTATTTCCTGTCGGAGAAATTTTATAATCGATATGCCTTACTGCCATAAAAGGTGTTAGCAACGACACATATATATCAGAAGCTTTACTGCCCGATTCGTTTTGTGGAATGAGGCGTACGTCTCGTAATTCCAAATTTCCGCCAATACCTGTATACACACCCTTCTTTATCATCAAGCGGTATTGTTTTCCGGGCAGAAAATTGTCGAACTGCTCGAAACTGAATCGAATATCGTCGTAAGCAAAATAAGTAAGGGAATGTTGCAAGGTTGCTTCATTAATTAGGAAATTGGTTGCCGAAAAATTTATTCTCGGCAGTTTATAAACGTTGTTGTCTTTATTCATTTTGTCCGTAAACGTTATATTTCCACTATTTAGGTTCACTTGGTTTATCGATATATGATCAAAGAAGGGTGTCACAGCATCTAGATTGACAGACTTGCTGTTTGCTTCAACAATCTCTTTCTGTCTTGTCTTTTGCATTCTTACATATTCAATCTTGGGAGCATCTATGCTTAATCGCTCAGCCTTAAGTCCATTCTCATATTCGAGCCCCGACAGGCTGATAGAGTCTATAGTTCCCGACATATAGTCTCGTTTCGATTTAAGCGAGATAGCCCATACATTGACATCTTTTATCTGAAAATCTTTTGTTACCGTATTCAACTTCATACGCCCGATGCTCATGGCATGGTTTTGGCTTATTGCTACCCCCTGTATGGTAGTTGCATCTATTGCAAAGCCTTGCGAATACAAAAATCGCTGCTGAATATCGGCTAGCGAGTCTACTTTAAAACCGTATGCTTCGAAGTTGAACTTATTGAGGTTATACACGTCTATGCCTTTATCGGACGAATTTGTGTATCTTAGTTTAGCTTCGTCTATACCTATTTTATCAATTGAAATACTATGCAAAATGGGCGAAACAATGGCATACAAAGTCCACGACAAATTTAATGTATCTTGTACTGCCTCGGTTTTTATTTTAGGCTTAGCCTCCACCTTTAGCGAGTCTCGTTTTATGTTGAAATATTGAATTTCGGATTTACTGATGTCAAAAGCAGTAGCTTCTAAATAGTTAAATCCATTTTCTCTTTTGAAATGAACCCCCTTTACTTTAATCGATTTTATTTTAGTCTCGAGGTATGTATCGGGCTTGGCATGCTGTTGCTCCCACAAAATCGTTTGAGGTTGTAAATGAACCTTATCTATTTGTATAATAGAATCTTTGGTGTTCAATAGTATATTGTCGGTTTCGAGTAAAAACTGATTATTTGATAATAAAACCTGCGGCTGATTGGTTGTAAAATCGAAATTATCGCATAAAAGCAGTTTACCCGATTGCGATGAATTCTTGTCCAATACAAAACCGTAAGCATGAAAACTGACATCCTTCAACCCATATATAGCAGGCGCCCCCTGATCGTTGGCAACATAGGTGATGCTGGCATGCTCCAAATTCATCTTCTTGACACCTATTACGTCTATGTAAGGAGATATCATTTCGTACAACGTTTTGGAAGACTGATTTTTACTCCTGTTTTCGACTTTCGATAAATTACCCGAATCGAATACTTTTACCACAGGCGTTTGTATTTCAAACAGATCGAAATGAAGTTCTTTGTAACTCAATAACCAAATTAGGTTGAGACCTTTGAAGTGGATTTTCTGAATTTGTACTTCGAAATATTTTTGAGGTAAACTGTCTTTTGATGCCCATTGTCTAAACACCACCGAATCGGGCTTAAAGTCTACCCCCTCGAGGGTAAGCTCTCCATTAAAAAGACCAATTTCGAGTTCTTGAGTCTGAAACCGGTAAAAACCTCCGGTAGCCGTAGAAATACGCTCGGTAAGCTGTTCTCGCAAAAGTCTTTCCAATCTGTTCTTCATATACCAATTGGCAAGGAATGCTCCGACCACCAAGATGATTATAACAGAACAAACTATCTTAAGCAACTTGCGTTTCTTTGTTTTCATAGTGAGATTCTCCTATTTTCTACCATTTTAATAAATCTATCCATTTATTAAAACAATGCCTCTGCAATTATGTTCCACATATAACAAAAAAACATCCCAAAGTACTTTATTTTACTTTGGGATGTTTTGTATATCTGTAAGAGAGGTTATTGTCCTCCGCCTCCTTGTGCATTACCTCCCGATCCTCCACTCATCGAATCGTCATTATTAATTCCACGTGCTGTTTTCTTGATTTGAGATTTCATTTCACCAAATTTGTATGATATCCTTATTCCGGCATAGTTACGCTGATAAGTATTTACAGATTCCATATGAAAAGCAGGGCTATCTGTCACATTTTTATACTTTTGGTACTTTGAAAATATATTGGAAGCATAAATATTGATGTTCAGTTTATCAGACAAGAATGACTTGGATAAAGAAAAATTATAATAATTGTACGAAGATCCCTTTCCTTGAATAGAGATACTTGGAGTACCACCGCCTGCATATACACCTACTTTATAATTTTTGGGCAAGGTGTACAGAACGTCAATATTAGCATTGCCTGCAAATCCCGAATTTGAGAGATTATACACTTCTTCGGTCGACTTTAGATCGACGTATGACCCCGACAGGTTTGCCGAGAAGCGGATTTTAGCGTTAGGAGTCCAACTCAAATAAGTATTAAGTCCCCATCGTTTATTCTTGCCGATATTAGCATAGGTGGTTTTGCTCACAATACCCTCTAGCCCTGTAATACGCTCGATGGAGTTATTTACAAAATTATAGGATAGACTGGCATTCATATTGAATTTAGGATTGAAGAAATTGTAATTCAAATCAATCGTATGAGATTCAACAGGCTTTAGGTTTGGGTTTCCTACACTAACATTAAGAGTGTCAGTCCTGTTCTCAAAAGGATTCAGTTGCCATATTCCGGGTCTCGAAATACGCATGTTATACCCCAACTTAAAGGTTTGAGATTGACTTAACTGATAGCTCAAGGCTAAAGATGGTACAAAATTAGATAAATGGGTATCAAAATTTTTCAAATTAGCCCCTTCATTTTCTGCCAGAGGGTATTTTATACCCATATGAGTACCTTCGTATCTCAATCCGGCTTTCATCCCAAACTTTTTCAACTTAATACCATAGCTTCCGTAAGCCGAATAAATATCTTGTGTTTGCTTAAATTGGTCTCTTCTCGAAGGCAGTTCCAGCCAATTTCCGATAGAGTCCTGATATTGGTATCCACTATTACTCTCGTTGAGCCTGATAATGTATTTTAGACCTGCTTCTAAGTTATGTATTTTGGCAAACGGCGTTGCATAATCTACCTGCATAGTATGCTCTTTTTCATCACCATCGGAATACTGTTTATTTCTTGAATCTTTTTCGTTCAAGATTCCGGTAATCTCGTTATCGGAACTCCAATCATCAGGTTCTAGAGCCAAACGATACGATATGGTAAGCAATCGATCTTTTACCTTTTTGGATGTCATCTGATAATCGGCTTTCAGTTCGGTAGAACCATATTTGTAAGTACCGTCGGTAGATTGGTCGTATTCTTTTACCGGAACGAATAGAGAATTTTCTATTCGGTTGTTCTTAAAAGAACTCTGATCTCCACTTCCTCCATATCGCCCAAAAGATACATTCACCAAGTTTAAGGAGTCTATTTCGTAGCTTATTTCGCCATTACCAAACTGACCATTTCCTTTATTTCTACCTGTACCATTTTGAATTAAATACTTATTATATGAATCGTTGTAGCTCTCCCTTGTGGATGACGATGTATTTTCAGGACTTTTATACTGATACAAATTGTAGTTGCCTGTAAATCCAAACTTTCCCGATTTTAGCATTAAATAACCGCCTAAACCATACCCTCCAAAAGAGTTGAGCCAAGTATTTACAGTAGCCGTGTATCCACCCATCGACATATTTTTTTGTGTGATAATATTGATGATACCGGCTACACCTTCGGCATCGTATTTGGCTCCGGGGTCGGTTATTACCTCAATATCCTTGATGCTGCTTGCCGGCATACTTTTCAAAACATCCTTCGGATTGCTTGCCAGCATAGAGGATGGTTTACCATTTATATAAATTTTGTATGCAGAAGATCCTTTGAGTTGGATATTTTCTTCGCCATCAACCGTTAGCATTGGTACTTTTTTCATCATATCCAGTGCATTATTGGTTTTAGAGTCCGGATCGTCTTCTATACTATAGGTTATCTTATCTAAATCTACTTTTACGAGGGGTTTTTGAGCAGAAACTACTACTTCGTTAAGTAACTTACTATTGTCTTTCATGGAGATATTTCCTAAGTCGAGCGTTTTTTGCTCTGCCAATGTAAATGGCTTCACGGTAGATTCTTTCCCAACAAATTCTACTTTCAGTAAATATTCACCTGCATGGTTCATCGAAAACTGAAATTTCCCATTTTCGTCTGTAGGAACTACTTTATCCACTTTATCGGGACTAGTCTGTTTCGATATTTTAATGGTAGCATAAGGAATTGTTTCAGCTGTTAACGAATCGGATACAACACCTTTTATAAGGACTGTAATGCCCCGATCTAAAGGAGCTTGACTCTGTGCAATGAAAGAAAAAAACAAAAAAATACATAAAAGAATAGATAGTTTTTTTAGTGACATTTAGATTATTTTTTAGGGTTTCTCATCTAATTAAAGTGCTAAAAATAATATATATATCTACCTAGTTTAGCCTGCTACACAGGTAATCTACCACATATATAATGAGGTTATTTTACCCTTATTTATTAGGCAACCATACTTTATAGGCACCTTTATCTCTGTTTCCGACCGCATAATAAGGAATGGCGGTGAAAGAGGTTTCCTGGTTATTATTTAATGCTACCCCTTTTATGGTGTTCACTCCGTTCAGAAGGTCGCTTCTGTAAACTAATTGAAGAGGGCGATTTGTTTGAATTTTCAGATTCTCTACATTTGCATTATCTGCTTGTTCCAAACAGTAGATAATGGGTCCGGAGGCAATAGCTACCAAATTGGTTAGGTTTTTAACTTGGTCATTAGCTGTTATTATGCGTGGCTGCATAGGCAGATTAAGCTCTATAACATCGCCGCTTTTCCAACTTCTGCGTATTTCGGTGTAACCGTTTACTACAGTTACTTTTTGCGGTGTACCATTTATGGTTAGAGTTATTTTCGATTTTAGGTCAGATTTATACAGTCCATACGGGTTTTCTGTGCCTTGAGCCCATCCGGGGATACGAACTTTTACTGCAAACGATCCCTTTTTTTCGGGGTTGATATTGATTTTCACCTTACCTTCCCATGGATAATTTGTTTTTTGGCTGATCTTCACAGAATTACTTTTTCCACACTTAATAGTTGTTTCGCTGCCAATAAACATATTTATGTACAGGTCGTCTGCTTTGACAGAATAGATATATTCGGGCAAGACCGAAACAATTTTGAGGAACATGGGCGGGCAGCATGGGCAGTCGTGCCATTCCCAACGAGAGTGGTCGTGTGCGTTTAGTGGATTTTGGTATGTATATTTATCTCCCGACAAAGAAATTCCGGTCAATACATTGTTATATAAAGTACGCTCAAACTCATCCATATATTTGGCATCTCCGGTCAATTCGTTCATCCGTTGGCTATAAAAGCCTGCTCCAACAGCAGCACACGTTTCTAAGTACGCATCGGTTGGAAGGAAATAATCGGGTCCGAATTTTTCATCGTTATGAACCGCTCCTACACCTCCGGTTACAAACAGGCGTTTACCCACCATATTGTCCCACAGAGCAGTAGCTGTTTTAATGTATTTGGGTGATTGATTTTCTAACGCAACGGTTGCAACGGCTGTAGCCAATAGGGTAGCTCGTACCGCATGTCCTTCTATTGTTTGTTGCTTAAATACCGAGATAGAATCTTGTGCATAATCGCCCCAAGTAGGACGGGCATTTTCTCCGAATTTAGGGTCTTTGTATTTGCATTCTTTTATCCATTTTTCGGAGGCATCGTTACCCCAAGTAAGCCATAGCGGATATCCGCAGTGATTACCCCTGTTCTCTATCCAAAATGTAGTTAAATCGTAATATGCTTGCTCGTTTACGGGTACGTTAACTTTCGATTTCAAATCGGGATTATTTTTATATAGCTGGTATAGCTTCATTACAGCCTCTTCGGGTCCCGAATGGGCAGGCACAATATTTCTCTTAGGAGCAGGTCCAATTAAGTCGCACATGTGGTTTGTAAATTTTGTAGCCACTTCCAACAATTTTACTTTGCCGGTTGCCCGGTAATAATGTACACCAGCTTCTACAAGCATACCGGCATTATACACATCGTGTTGAAAGCGTAAAAATCCACCATTGTCTCCCCAGCGATGATCGGGTTCTATTAGTTCGGTATAAGTGTCTATATATCCATCGGGGTCTACTTGTTGGGCGGCATATATACGATCTATGTAATTGTCTAACCGAGCTTCCAATTGTTTGTCCGGATTTATCACCATTAAGTCTGATAGTCCTCTGATGGTTTCGTACACAAGCCCGTCGAACCAGGGAAGACCTGCGTGATGCCCTGTTCCTGTCATGCCTTGAGCCACATCGTCGAAGTTGGCAAAGGTATTATGATTGTGTTGTTCTTGGGGAGTTGTTTGATTTTTTCCTTCAAACTTGTTGAGTACATCATTGGCTGTTACCGCACTCCATTGTTTGAACTTTGGCTTCCAAAATGAATCTGTGATTGTCACTTGCCCTATTGGTGCAAATTCGGTTTTTTTTTCTTGTCCTATACAGCTATTCGATGCAATAGTTGCGAAGAGAGCCATAGCCAAAAGCGTTGATTTCTTTTTTCTGTTCACAATCAATAGGTTTATTATATTAGGTTATTTCAAAAAATAGTATGGTTAAAGCCTTAGTATTGTTTTCAAGGTTTCTAATCCGGTTAAGAAAAGACACTTAGATTTTTACTTGAGATCAAATATATATCTGCAATTTAACATAACCTACTACATCAGATAAATAACTACAAATAAGGGGGCTATTTTATCGTTATTTATCATTATTTATAGTTGGTTAAGAATAAAAAGCGAGGGTGTCTAAATATACCTTTTTAGACACCCTCGCTTTTGTATTACCTTTTGTTTTATTTTACAGCTTTTACAAAAGTAAGAATTGTTTTTCCGTCTTTCGTAAAAGTCACTTTTTTGCCTGTTGCTTCCAAAGTAGATGCACCTGTAATAATTTGTGTGAACTTCGATTCGCCTTCCATATTCTGACAAGCCATGCGTGTTGACACTATCGGACCTACCGTTATGGTTGTACCATCTATTTTGTAAACTGCATTGTAGCGATTGCATCCTGCATTTCCGGCAAGCCTGTTTTCCTTTATGTCGAAGCTGATTGTTGGTATTTGATCAGCAAACAGTGTTTTAAGATCACCGTCGGCAATTGATTCTAAAACCCACTCTCCCGAAAGAAGCGAATTGTCGACCCCTCTTACAAATTCGGCAACAACTTTACCGTCGTTCGACAAGGTAAGTACTGTATTATTTGCCAACGAAATTTTGTTATCCTTAGCTAAAACAGCATAAAACTGATTTTCTTGATTATTCTCCATACACATCATCTTGGTAGATGCCAAATTGGGTGCCGAAAGCATTCCTTTTGCATAGGTATAAGCTCCTGTGTAATTGTTACATCCGCCGTTTCCGGATATTCTGTTTTCGGAAGCATCAAGGGTCATGGCAGGAATTCTTCCTTTGAAAGCGTCTGCTACCGGTTGTCCGTTCAATGACTTCAATATCCATGTGCCTGTGATATTGGGGTCGCCGGCGATATTCGTTTTTTGTATGTTTTTTGTTGATTTGCAACTTTGTACCATTAGTCCGAATGATAGTATTGTTATTAATACAAATGACAATTTTACCAAATTTCTCATAATTTATTTTGTTTAGTGTTCATTATTTGTACGACAATTAGATCAGATCAAATTTATCGGCATCTTTCCATACCGGAAACTTATTTCTGAATAAATCTAATTCTTCTTTTGATATTTCAACAGTTTCGACTTGCTCAATAGCTGTATCTAAATATGCTTGTTTGTTTCCTTTGTAATCAATAAGTGCCGACTGCCCCTTGTACATAAGACCAATACCGTCTTTACCTACTCGGTTGACACCACACACATATGCCTGATTTTCTAATGCACGGGCTTCGAGTAACACATTCCATACCCGACTTCTCGATTCGGGCCAATTTGCAACATAAAGCAACAGGTCGTATTCATTATCAACATTACGAGCCCATACCGGAAACCGCAGGTCATAACAAATCAAGAGGCAAATATTGAAACCTTTGTATGATACGATGCACCGTTTGTTTCCTGCCGAAAAATGTTTGGACTCGTCACCCATCCTAAACAGATGCTTTTTGTCGTAGAATGTTGCCTCGAGCGGAGTGATAAAAAAACCTCTATTGTAATATTCATCATCGTCTTCGGCAATAAAACTTCCGGTTAAGGCAACATCGTATTGTTTTGCCCATGCCTGTAGTTTCGAGATGGTGTTTCCTTCGATGGTTTCTGCCAACATGTGGCTGTTCATCGAGAAACCTGTCGAAAACATTTCGGGAACGACAATCATGTCGGTCTTTCCGGACAGTTCGCGTATAAATCTTTCGAGAGTTGCCAGGTTGTACTCTTTATCCTCCCACTTTATATTGGTTTGGAGAAGACTTATTCTAAGTTTTGTATCCTCATTATTCATTGTTCAACGAGAACCTTTCTTGATGTTTACCATTGGCATCCTTATAAAGATTTTGTATGTCGGTCATATCTTTATCTGTATCTCCTGTAGGGGTGAAAATAGAATCGAAATAAGCCGTTTTGTCTTTATAATCGAGTATTGCAATTACAATGGGAACGTTTGCCGCCAATGCAATGTAGTAAAAACCACGCTTCCATTCGGTATTCATACTGCGAGTACCTTCGGGGGTGATGGCTAACTGAAAACTATCGCGACGCGAAAACTCCGCAGTCATTTGATCTGTGAGCGATGTTTTTTTCGAACGGTCAACGGGTATACCTCCAATAGCATTGAAGAGTAGATTCATCGGAAAAAAGAACCACGACTTCTTAATCAAGAAATAAGACTTTCTGCCTAATGATGAGTATATCAGCTTACCCAAAATTAGATCCCAATTGCTCGTATGCGGGGCAACACATATCACACATTTGGATGGAAAATCGGTTTGTCCAACAATTTTCCATCCTGTTTTTCTTAGAATGAAACTGCTAAGCTTTTGCATCTTCGAGAGATCAGTCTAATTTTTGAATTTCTAATCCAAGATTATTAACCTGAGTTTGCAAATCAGTTTTTACTTTTTTGTAATAAGCTTTAGTTCGGCTTTTAATTTCTTTGCCTTCCGATACGCTCAAACGATTGATGAGATCGGTATGTGCATCGGCTATTTTAAGTATAATTTCGTCGGCTTTTGCAATGTTTGGGGTGTGTGTAAATACTTTGTAAAATACACAGTCGCTAATAAGTAACTCCATTGAGTTATTAATTAGTTTTTTTAGATCTCTTCTGCTGCTCATAAAAATCAATTTAGTGGGTCGGCTTGTTTTAGCACCCGACTCTTGTTATTATTAGATACAAAGGTAGTTAAAATAGACCGACTTTCCATACATTAAGTTGTTGGACTGGGTAAACGTCTCAAAAAACGATCGAGGGTCTGTAGGGGCGAAAAATTTTTCGCCCTTAATTTGCTGGGCGTACAATTATACGCCCCTACAGTATTCGATAATAAAATGAATCAATTTAGAGGACTTATTTCCCTTTTTTAGTCTGATACTCTACTGTCTGATAATTGGCAATTGCATTATTTACTTGAGTAGAATTTTGGGTACTAAGCTTAGATAAGCTTAGCTCGGGATTATTCTCCACATTGAATTGCTCTATTTTTCTGACAGGCGAAAGAATCGTTAAGATGTTATTCTCCCAATAGCCCAAATTCTGATAAGTGGCAACAAATGCTCGGGATTTATAATCGGGCGAGAAGATGTTTTTTCCATAAAACTGCGATTGGTATGTAAAATGCAGTAATCCAAACAAAGTGGGCATGAGGTCTATTTGCGAAACCAGTGTGTTTACCTTTTGCGGCTCAATAAACCCGGGAGCATAAATGAGTGCCGGAATATGGTACTTATCTAAAGGTATTTCGGTTTTGCCTGCACTCGAAGCACAATGATCGGCAACAATAACAAATACCGTATTGTTGAACCAAGATTGCTTGCGCGCTTCTGTCATGAACTTCCCTATGGCATAATCGGTATATTTTACCCCTCCGTTTCTCGATTTTATATTGGCTGGGATATCTATTTTATTTTCGGGATATGTAAACGGACGATGGTTGCTCACCGTCATTATATGTCCGAAGAAAGGCTTGCCTGTTGTGGCATTCTTGTTAAATACGGTTATTGCTTTTTTGTACATGTCTTCGTCGCAAACTCCCCATATATTGCTGAAACTTATTTCGTCTTTAGAAAAGCTCTTTTTGTCGATTATGTCATATCCATTGCCCGAGAAAAAGGTTTCCATATTATCAAAATAGCTGTCTCCTCCATAAAGGTATTGTACGGTATATCCTTTGTCTTTGAGTATCTTTCCGGTCGAAAACAGATTCTCGTTATCGGGTTGTTTTATAATACTTTCGCCGGCACTAGGGGGCAAGCAAAGGGTTACAGCTTCTAGCCCACGCACTGTTCTGTTTCCTGTTGCAAACAGATTCGAAAAGGAGAGACTCTCATCCATCAATTTATCCAAATTGGGAGTTATATTGTCGGTATTTCCATAATGAGAGAGAAAAGAGGCACTCAAACTTTCGACAGTGATGAGTACAATATTCTTGTGCAATTCGGGGAGCGTATCATTGATTAGCTGTAAATTGTTTGTTCCCTGACTTTTATATTGGTTATTGAGAATATCAAAAGCTTCTTTTTGGGGCAGTGTTACATAAAACTTATTATAATCGAGTTCGCTATTCATAAAAGCGGTATAAAATTTAAAGACACCATTGGCTTGCAATTCGTTGACATACACATTGGGGGTATTCTGAAAACGAGTACCGAAGCTTAGCAATATGCCCGAAAGAATCGCCAATATAAAATATGATACCGATACAAACAATTTGCCCCTGAACGAAAGTAGATTATTACTGATCTTTGTTGTTTTCCGCCCAATAAAATAGGAGATTGCAATAGACAGACATACCAAAACGGCAAACAACGGAACAATGGGGTATGACTCGAATATATTGCCGATAACTTCGTTGGTATATACTAGATAATCGACAGCTATAAAGTTGTACCTTACGCCAAATTCGTCCCAAAAGAAGTACTCTCCTATGGCATTTGTTAAAATAACAAGAACGTAGGTAAATAGGATGACATAATAAAGAGCTATACTCCAGCCTTTTCTGATTGAAGGGATAAAGAGCCGCAGCCCAAAACTTATTGCTTTATAGATCAAAAAATACCTGACTATTTTAGATACAACGCTTCCGTATTCGTCAAATATGGTATTGAAAGAAATGACATATAGGAGAGCGGCAACTATCGAACCGAAAATAATGTATCCCCACGGTTTACTGTATTTGCTTTGAGACCTGAATATCTGATTTAGCCATATAAAGAAGTAAGCTATGATAGCTATGCAAACATCATTTAGGGCTCCTAATAAAAATATTTCGAGCCAATCGATGAACGAAAAGGCTACTTGTGTTTGTTGATTAAACAGCAAAACAACTCTCACGGTGACTCCGACTACTAAAGAAAAAACTATTAAAGAGACAAGGGTCGAAGTAAGTAACTTTGCTTGATCTTTAGACTTAAATATATTTGTTTTTTTGGAAACCATAATGCTAAATTTTTATATTTTAAAATTGTCGAAGTCGTTTTGACTTTTAGATAGATTTAGGGTTTTAATGCTTAGTATTTAGTAAAGATATGATAAGTTTATAAATAATTCTGTATTTATTTAGGCTTTATTCTTTCAAACTGTAATTTATATGCGTAAACGATATTACAGTCTCGAAGGTTGAGTAACTTCTTTACTCTCTTCCTCCAAATACACTATTTATTTTTTTGAAAAAAAAAGTTGCTTTTTTGATTCTAAATTAGATTCATTTTTTACTTTTACGCCCAGTTTAGGTAAATGGTTATTTAATATTTTATTTTATGAAATCTTTCTCATTTTATTCGACAGCAGGGCTGATCGTGGCTATGCTAATGTGTGGAAATGTAGCTTATTCTAAGGGAGTTACTACTAAAAAAAAGCATCCGGTAACAGTTGATGCAGTTATTGCACCTCCTGCTCCTGAAAAAAAAGGTGCTGAATCTCTACAAATTCTAAGAGAGGGTAATCAACGTTTTTCTTCAGGTACATCTTTACATGAGCGTCAAGATTTGCAGAGGGTAAAAGACTTGGCAAAAGGACAAAATCCCAAATGTATCATTGTAAGTTGTTCCGATTCGCGTGTTGCTCCCGAAGTTGTGTTCGATCAAGGTTTGGGGGATATCTTCTCGATACGTACTGCCGGTAATGTAATGAGCGATTACGAAGAGGGAAGTATCGAATATGCAGTTGAGCATCTACATACTCCTTTGGTGGTTGTGATGGGACACATAGGCTGTGGTGCTATTCAGGCTTTGTTGGATCACTCGGAAGACTTGAACGCAGATCTTGAAAAATCGGCAGGTCATATTGCGAAAATTATCGAAAAGCTAAAAAGTGAGGACGAAGAGCAAAAAGTATTAAGTACTGCGGGCAAAAACTCAGGTTTGGCTGTTGTAGCAAATGTGATGAATGGTGTAAAACAATTGCGTAATTCTGATCCGTTTTTAGGTGAAGCATACAGCAAAGGCGAAATCAATATCGTAGGTGCTGTTTATCACATCGAATCGGGAGAGGTTGAATTTCTTGATTTTTAATTGAGGGGATACGCACCAGTTTAAGCAGTCGAAATAAATTGATAGCTGATTTTTGGTGTAGGGGTGAGGCAGAGTCCTCCTCTTACACCAAAAAAATATGATAGTACGATTTTTTGTAAAAAATAAATCAACGATCACCTTTTTAGATACAAAAGGCTGCATATAATGGTACTGATTTTATCCCGTTTTCGAAGCCGAAGTTCTTTTTGGATATACGGATGCCGTAAGAACATTTATACTTCGACATGAATATCCCTAAACTCTTAGAGCCTACTCGCATCCCTGCTTTTACTTCAACAGGCACAACCGAATCACCAAGCTGAAGAACAAAGTCAACTTCGGCTTTACCATCACTCAGCCAGTACAGTAAATCGTATCCTTTCGTGGCAAATACTTGTGCGATATAATTTTCGGTCATAGCTCCAAGAAAAGTGTTGTCTATTTCAATTGGAGATAAAATGGTTTGCAATGGTATCTTTGATCGTAAAGTAAGAATGCCTATATCTGCCATATATAGTTTGAAGTTTATCAAATCGGCATAAGCATTTATCGGAATGTAACCATGATCGAGGCGTTGGCATTTAAGAGCAATTCCTGCAAGAATGAGCCATTCAATAGCTTCCCCGAAAATTGTAGATGTGCCTCCTCTTTGGACGATTTTGTACTGGAATTTTGTGTTTTCTTTAGCCAGCTGTGCAGGAATAGAGTTATAACAGGCTCTAATCTTAATACTGGTTGTGGGGGTTGCGTATTTTGCCATATCGGCAATGTATTCATTAAGAATATTATTCTGAACGGTTTGTATTTTGATGTAGCTTGCTGTTTCTATAAACGTTACTACAACAGCAGGCATGCCTCCCACAATAAAATATTTTTGGTACATATCCAATGCGGTATCATGCAATGCTTTGGGCATAGGTTCATTTTTAGCATAATGCGATTTTATATCTTCTGCTAATTTTTCCATATTCATTGCCCATAAAAATTCTTCGAAGTCCAATGGATGCATGCATATTTCATTGACTTTACCTACCGGAAAAGAGTACTTTTCTCTGTTAATAGCTACTCCTAATAATGATCCGGCTGCTATTATATGGTGTTCAGGTATTTGTTCGCAGAAGTATTTTAATGCAGTCAACGCTCGTTCGCAGGCTTGTATCTCATCAAAGAAAATAAGCGTTTTTTGAGGGACAATCTCCTGCATTTTTGTCGCTTCTAGGTATTGAATGATTTTTTTAGGAGATAATTCTGTCTCTAGAAACTTACAAAGAGTAACTTCTATTTCCATATTTAAGTAAAGCACACTTTCGTAGTGTTCCTTGCCGAATTGTTCTACAATATAAGTTTTGCCAACTTGGCGAGCTCCATTGATAATCAACGGCATTCTTTTAGTGTCGCTCTTCCATTCCACAAGGGAATTGCTTACTCTTCTTTTCATAGAGATTATTTTCTTGTAAAAATACTGTAATGTTCCGATAAATCAAAATAATCTGATTTATTCGAACATAACAATGCTTTTATCAATAAAATTCACTTTCTTATGTAAACACATCAATGATTTCGTTTGGAATATAACTCGTTCGTATCCTCCATTCGTTGGGATAAAGGTTATTTGCCCTGTTACCTATATTTTTGATAAATCCGAGAGGGATATCTTTGTAAGTCAGCAGAATGTATCCTTTGGGCAAATCGGCAAATACCAGGGCTTCTTTTCGCAGGTAAGCAATGGCGGTTTCCCTATCTGTGTTGTGTAATGCAAACGCTTCTTTATTGACATGGTTAGACATGGCAAGAGAATGCTGAGGTAAGAAATCTTTCCCTTTAAATTCGCCCATATATATGCCTGCTGATACTAATTTCAGTTGAGAACTAACCTGCGTAAAGGCATCGTATTGCTTGGAGGGAAATGCAAACCACAAGCCATTTTTATCAAAAAAAGTGTATTCTTCGTGACGAGAAATATACTTTTTGTATTCCAAAGCCAAAGCTTCGGTTTTTGGAGTGTTGTGTTTTTTGTTTCGTTTGTTGGATACGAAATTATCTTCCGAAACGCTTCCTTTCTTTTGTATGGCTGCCAAAAAGAAGCCTTCGCCTTTTACCTTGTGAGGGAAGAAGTGATATGCCGATATTTCGTTATCATAAGCCGGCGAAATATTCCAATCGGGACTTGTGTCTATGGATAGTATTTCGGCATCAAATTGATTGAGAATCCATTGTATGTTTTCTTCGTTCTCCGGCTTATTATACGTGCATGTGCTGTATATAAGTATTCCATCGGGTTTAAGTGCATCCCATACATCGGCAACAATTCGTTGCTGACGCTCTTTGCATAGCTGAACGTTGGCAGGCGACCACTCCTCAATAGCATGCGGATCTTTGCGGAACATACCTTCGCCCGAACATGGGGCATCTATTAATATAACATCGAAAAACGATGGCAACTTATTCCCTATATCAGACGGATCGCTATTGGTAACAATTACATTCGGGTATCCCGTCTTTGTCATATTTTCAGAAAGAATGAAGGCTCTCGACTTTATAACTTCGTTTGATACCAACAGACTATCGTTAGATATAAGAGTGGCTATGTGCGACGATTTTCCGCCCGGAGCAGCACAAAGGTCTAGTACCTGTACGTCTCCTTTTACATGTTGTTTAAATACCTGTTCGATAAACATAGATGAGGCTTCTTGCACATAATATGCACCTGCATGAAAAAGCGGATCGAATGTAAATGAAGGACGTTTATTTAGATAATATCCCGTCTCGCACCAAAGAACGGGTTCTGCTTGAATGGTTAGATTCTTGCTTTTGCTTGGATTCAAGCGAATACTTGTAGGAGACTCTCTTTCGAGTGCCTGCTCGAAATTGCCCCACTCATCTTTGAGCAAAGACCGGGTAGAGGAAATGAATTTTTCTGATAATTGCATCTGCTAGGTTCGAGAGTAGGGGCGAATTGCATTCGCCCGATTAAAAATTATATATCATGAGGGCGAATGCAATTCGCCCTTACAAACCCCTATACCAATTCGCTCAATTCTATCCAGCGTAAAGTCTTTACTTCTATTTCGTTTATCAGTTCGCTGATGCGGTTCGATTTAGTAAGAAGAGCATCGGCAGATAAATTAGAATCCGATAACTCGTTTTCCAATTTGGTCTTTTCGGCTTCCAATTGAGGAATAAGAGCATCCAGTTCTTCAAATTCACGTTTATCTTTGTAGGAAACTTTTTTCTTTTCCTCTTTTTTAGGAGCTTCAACCTTTGGTTTTTCGTCCTTTACTTTTTCGGTTTGCGCTGCTTCTTTTGCGATAAGTTCTTGTACCTCTTTCCACTCTCGATATAGGGTGTAGTTTCCGGGGAAGTCTTTTATTTGAGCATTGCCCGAAAACGCAAGCAAGTGATCTACCACCTTATCCATAAAGTAACGGTCGTGAGATACTACAATTACACATCCTTTGAAACTTTGCAGGTATTCCTCCAAAATATTCAGAGTCATAATATCCAAATCGTTGGTAGGCTCATCCAGTACAAGGAAATTTGGATTCTTGATTAAGACCGTACACAGATACAATCTGCGTTTTTCTCCTCCTGATAATTTATACACAAAATTGTGTTGCTTTTCGGGTGGAAAAAGAAAGTGTTGCAGAAATTGTGAAGCTGTCAAACGGTTACCATTACCCAAGTCGATCACCTCGGCAATGTTTTGAACCACATCCAGTACCTTCATCTGATCGTCGAACTGTAAACCATCCTGACTGTAATATCCGAAATTGACGGTTTCGCCTATATCAAATACACCCTTGTCGGGCAGGGCATCACCAATCAACATTTTGATGAAGGTCGATTTCCCCGTTCCGTTATTACCCACAATACCCATTTTTTCGTATCGGGCAAATACGTAATTAAAATCCTCAAGAATTTTTAAATCCCCGAATGATTTATATATGTGCTGAGCTTCGAATATCTTATTACCAATATACGAACCTTTCATTTGCAATTGAACATTGCCAAGATCTCGCTCCTTTTCAGCCTTTTTCTCTAAGTCGTAATAGGCATCTATGCGTGATTTTGCTTTTGTACCCCTGGCTCTGGGTTGCTTACGCATCCATTCCAATTCTTTGCGGAGAAGATTGTTTGCTCGGTCTATTTCGGCATTCTGACCACTTACCCTTTCCTGTCTTTTCTCTAAATAATAAGAGTAGTTGCCTTTGTATTGAAACAATTGCTTTTGATCTATCTCGATGATTTCGGAACAAACCCTGTCCAGAAAATAACGGTCGTGGGTAACCATCAATAAACTAAGGCGCGAGCGTTGCAGGTATTCTTCGAGCCACTCGGTCATATCTAAGTCGAGGTGATTGGTAGGCTCATCCAATATAATAAGTTCGGGTTCGGTGATAAGCACATTCGCCAGTGCGACACGCTTTAGCTGACCTCCCGAAAGTTCGGATATTTTTTGATCGAAGTTGCGGATTTTTAGTTGCGACAAAATCTGTTTTGCTCTTTGCTCGTAATCCCAAGCTTTCAACAAATCCATACGTTGCAGAATACTGTCCAAGTTAGAATGGTCTTCCGATTCCATCGCCTTTTCGTATTCGGCAATCACATCAGTTACGTCTGTTCCCGATTGAAAACAGGCATCAAGTACAGTTATATCGCCCGGATATTGAGGATCTTGCTCAAGGTATGCCACTCGTAAGTCACGGCGAAATACTACCGAACCCGAGTCGTACGACTCTTTCCCTGTTAATATATTGAGGAGGGTTGTTTTTCCTGTCCCGTTTTTAGCAAGTAAGCCGATGCGTTGCCCTTCGGCAATACCAAACGACATGTTGCTGAATAATATTAAATCGCCGAAGCTTTTGGTGAGCTGATCTACCTGTAGATAGGATATAGCCATTCTATTTTTTTGAGTTTACGAGTTGTTAGTAAACAAGTAGACAAGCTTGTTAACTTGTGTACTCGTTAACTTGTCAACTTTTTATTCCCACAAAGGTATGAAAAATAAGCTATTTTTGTTTTTTTTCGGCAGCCTCTATCGAAACCTTATACCGAAGTGTAAGTTTTGGGAAAGTATCATTTGTCATTCTACACGTGAGGTCAACTCCTGCAAATGATTCGGGAATTACAAATATGCCACCTTTGCCGTCGAATAGAATTTCGTCGTCACTTTCGTACCAGCGGTATTGGGTTTCTTTCCCGTTTTTCAGAAACTCGCTGCTAAGGTCTATAGTTTCGCCACACTCAAAAGTTCCCCCGTCGATAGCCGTTTGTGGCGAATAGGTATAGTTGCGCAGGAATGTATATTCCGACAGATTGAGGGTAGAGAAACGTAAAGCATTGTGCGAACAGTTCATCTTGAAAAAGAAACTCCTGTCGGTACTCAAAAGGGTTAAATTATTGTTGGAACAATCTAAATAAAGCAAACGTTGATTCTCGGGCAAGTTGATATCTTCCAAAGAGTTATTGGCACAATCGAGCATGCTTAGTAATAGGTTTTTGCTTAAATCTAATGTCATCAAGTTATTTGCTGCACAAGTAAGGGTGGCAAGTTCATTATTTTTGCTTACTTCTAAATCGCTTAGTTCGTTATCGTCGCAATGTAGCTCTGCCAGACTTTCGCATTTAGCAATGTTGAGTGATTCGAGTGAGTTTATAGAACAGTCCAACGACTTTAGTAGGATATTGTTAGTTAGATCTAAATTCTTCAATTGATTTTCGGCACACGATAGTTCTGCAAGACCTTTGTTTCTCGAAACATCAAGACTGTCTATTTGGTTAGAAGAACAATTCAATTTTTCTAAATTGACAAGAGGAGTTACATCCAGTGTTTTGAGAGCGTTAGAACCGCAATTTAAAGAGGTAATTGCAGGATTGGTTTCGAGTTTTAGGGATATAATTTTATTGTATCGGCAATCCAATTTGGATAAGTATATATTGTCCTCTAAATTAATATAATTCAACGAATTAGATGAACAATCTAACGAGAGCAATTGATGATTGTTGGTTACATCAAGTTCTATTAAGCGGTTATTGGAGCAATATAACTCCATCAGCATAGTGTTTTCGCGGACATCGATGTACTCAACCCGATTATAGGACATTTTGAGTAATTGAAGCTTTGTGTTTTTGGATAAATAGAGCGCTGTGATTGAGTTTTTTGTACAATCCAGTACATTGAGATCCTTTAAAGTCGGTATACTTAACTCCCGAAGTTTATTATCCGAACACGATACAATGGATAATGCCGATGTTGCCCCAAATGATATATTTTCCAACTGGTTTTTGTCACAAGCTATTTGGAATAATAGGGTGTTCGATTGCAGATCAAGAGCCGTCAATTTATTTTCAGAGCAGTCCAAATTTTCGAGTAGTGTATTTTTGGAGAGGTTTAATGCTGTCAAGTAATTTGTATAACAGCTTAGTTCTGTTAGTTTTTTGTTATTGGAAACATCTAATGCAGTTAACTGATTCCAATAAATTTCCAACGATTTGAGTGCCTGATTTTTAGACAAGTCAATTTCTTTTAAGCCGTTATAGCTGCAATTGAGTTGTTCGAGCAGTTTATTATTTTTCAGATTGAGCGACGTCAGCCCATTATTTGATATATTGAGATCTGTGAGTAATTTATTATTTAATAAAGATATACTATCAATCTCATTAGACGAAGCATTTAGATAATGTAATAACTTATTCTTTTGGACGTTTATGCACGAAATTTGATTTTGAGAACAGATAATAGACTGCAATTCGGAGAAATACGAAAAATCAAATTTTCCGGCTAAATTAACACTTGTCCAGTCTATTGCAGTTATCTGCTTGGGTAGTTTTTTGCTCCATTTGATACCATTTAATTTTGTGATCCATCCATTAGAGGTTTCCCAATGTAGGGTATCTTCACGATTCAGCCCTAGTTGTTCGAGGTTGAGACTATCTCGTATCATCGACCCTTGTCTGAGAATTTGCATCAGCCCCGTTTTATCATTTTGGTGATAGGTTTGGGCATCTGCATATATGCAGGCAAAGCAGAAGAATATAAGAAGAAATACTTTTTTCATTTAAATACTGAAGTCCCGGACTTTTTACAGGCGGTATGATTATTGAATGCCTATTTTTTTACAAAAATAACAACAAAACTTTAATATAATTGGAATTGTTGCTGTAGGGGCGAAAAATCTTTCGTCCAATCGAATGATAAACGCATAATTGTACGCTTTATTAAACAGCGGACGAAAGATTTTTCGCCCCTACGGATGGCTACAATAATTTTAAACAGTGTTTACGAATGAACCTGCCAATTTATTTCTAATTTTGTTTACAGTTAAGGATGAAAGAATTCGTTATATGATAGAAGTACAAAATGTGACCAAGAGTTACGGACAATTACAGGTTCTTAAAGGTATCAATCTGCATGTTAAACAAAGCGAGATCGTATCTATTGTGGGTGCCAGTGGTGCCGGAAAAACCACTTTATTGCAAATAATAGGCACTTTGGATAGAGCCGATGCAGGAACAGTAATTATAAATAAGCAGAAAGTTACAGGACTAAACGATACGAATGTTTCGGATTTCAGGAATCGAAATATTGGGTTTGTTTTTCAATTTCACCAATTGCTCCCCGAATTTACAGCTCTCGAAAATGTAATGATTCCAGCATTGATAGGCAGAGCAAAAGAATGGGAAGCCAAGAAAAAAGCAAAAGAATTGCTCGAATTATTAGGCTTATCATCCCGATTGGAGCATAAGCCCAACGAACTATCGGGTGGCGAAAAACAACGGGTTGCCGTAGCTCGTGCTTTGATTAATAATCCTGCGGTAATCCTTGCCGATGAACCATCGGGAAGCCTTGATACAGAGAATAAAATAGAACTTCATAAGTTGTTTTTTGACTTACGCGATAAGTTTGGTCAGACCTTTGTGATTGTCACTCACGACGAAGAACTGGCTAAAATTACAGATCGTACTATTCATATGAAGGATGGATGGATTCTGTAAAGTGATAAATTGATTTGTTCGTATTTGTGCGTTTGTAAAAAGATCACTGATTTTTTTGACTAGTTGTGGTTAGTTCTTTATATCGAAGAATTAAAGAATGTAGTATCTTTGAAAAAATATATATCTTTGAAAAAAATGGAAGTGTTTGGAGATGAAAACTATAGGATAATTCATGGTGATGCTGTAATAGCATTATCGAATTTACCAGATGAATCTGTTGATTTAATATTTGCAGATCCACCTTATAATATCGGAAAAGATTTTAGCGGTAGAAAGGATAAGTGGGACTCTGAAGAAGAATATTTAAAATGGTGTTACAGTTGGCTAGATTTGTGTATTCAAAAACTTAAGCCTAATGGTAGCTTTTATGTTATGACTGCAACTCAATTTGTTCCTTTTTTTGATATTTATTTGCGAAATAAAATAAATATATTATCTCGTATTGTTTGGTATTATGATAGTTCTGGAGTTCAAGCAAAAAAATATTTTGGTTCAATGTATGAGCCAATTCTTTTTTGTGTGAAAGATAAAAATAATTATACTTTTAATACTGACGATATTTTGGTGGAAGCCAAAACCGGATCGAAACGTAAATTGATTGATTATAGAAAAAATCCTCCTCAACCTTATAAAACAGAAAAAATCCCCGGAAATGTATGGGAATTTGCAAGAGTTCGATATCGAATGCCTGAATATGAAAATCATCCAACCCAAAAGCCTATAAGCTTATTGGAAAGGATTATTACAGCCAGTTCAAACATTGGAGATGTAGTTTTGGATCCATTTTCGGGAACTTTTACGACATGTTTTGTTGCTAAAAAACTAAAAAGAAGGTTTATAGGCATGGAACTTCAAGAAGAATATGTGAAAATAGGTCTTCGCAGGCTTAGTATAGCAAATGAGCATAATGGAGTTAAATTAGTAAAAGAATTACGTTCATTTGAGCAAAATAAAGAACAGAATAGTCTTAATTACAAATTATTTGAATAATGATATGTTATAACACAATTTTACTCAAAATATAAAAGATATATTAGTTCGTGAATTTGGAGAGAATGCAGAATCTATTTTTGAAAAGAGCGAACTTCTGCAATACCTCAACTATAAAACACGTTCAGCAAGTAGAGGATCTAAATCTCGTTCTAGTTTTGCAAATTTATATGCAATAGTATTAGTTTTTATAATATATCTTTGTCGTTAATCGTAATATAGCTCTATAAAGTAAAGTGAAAGTGCAACTGATAAACAGGCAGCGGATTGCCTCGTTATTTATAATCGTCTTTTTCGGTGTGATACTGATGAAGCCGGTTCACTATTTCTTTGTAGATCACGATACACATTATATAACGCATACTCATTCTGACGGAAAATCGACTCCCCTTCATCAGGATTGCGATATCTGTCTTTTTACGCTTCAGGCATTTACTCCACAACAGTTTGCCGAACTGCAACATTATTTTGCTATTTATTTTGGTGAGATTCTACAGGCTCAATTTCAAACTTGGTCTTATCAGCTTCTTACTCATATTTCGCTCCGTGCCCCTCCGGTGTTGGTGGGTCTTTTTTATTAAAAAATCAAATTATTTTATATAAGGTTCACCTTGTAGTGGCGTATTGCATACACCCGTTTACTCGGTTATTTTTTTACTCTTCGGGCGTATGCAATACGCCCCTACAAGGTTAGTCTGCATTTTTACCAACATCGAAAACAAATATGAAAATAATATATATAATTATTATATGCCTGTTCTCATGGGCAACACTGTCTGCCGATAATGAAAATACTGAAAGCCGATCGCTGCAAGGAACTATCACCGACCAACAAGACGGAGAAGCATTAATGGGAGTAAATATCTATCTCCCCGATCTCAAAAAAGGTGCAGTAACAGACGAAAAAGGACAGTACCGCATAGATAATCTGCCAATGGTTAAAACAACCATACAGATAAGTTATCTGGGTCATCAAACCATTGTGCAGACTATTGATTTGAGAACTGCGAACACTCTTAATTTTCAATTGAAAGAGTCGAGTGCCGAAATCAATGAAGTGGTAGTTACCTCTTTAACCGGAAGTTCACTAATAAGAAAAACACCTTCGCCTATATCCTTTGTGGCTCATAAAGAACTGCTTCGGCAATCGTCAAGTAATATAATAGATGCCATAGCCCGTCAACCCGGAGTATCGCAAGTAACTACGGGTTCGGGTATTTCTAAGCCCGTAATCAGAGGGTTGGGATATAATAGGGTAGTGGTGGTTAACGATGGAGTACGTCAAGAAGGGCAACAATGGGGAGACGAGCATGGTATAGAAATTGATCCTCAATCGGTAAATTCGGTAGAGATTCTCAAAGGACCTGCAAGTCTTATATACGGCTCGGATGCTATGGCAGGAGTTATCAATTTTCAGTCCGATCCTATTTTGCCCGAAGGCTCTATCGAAGCCAATGCGATTACCGAGTATCAGTCTAATAACGGGCTGTTTAACTATTCCCTCAATACGGCAGGCAACAAAGGTGGTATTGTGTGGAATGCCCGATATAGCGACAAATGGGCACATTCGTATCAAAATAAATACGATGGATATGTGTTCAATTCAGGCTTTAAGGAAAGAGCAGCTTCGGGGCTAATTGGTATAAATAAGAATTGGGGATACTCGCATCTCTCCTTAGATTATTATAATATTACGCCCGGAATTGTTGAGGGTGAACGAGATTCATTGACAGGGCATTTTGTAAAACCTGTTGCGATTGACGGAGAAGCAGGTACGGCTATGGCTACCGATGATGATGGAAAATCGTATGGAAAATTTGTCCCTTATCAACAAGTATATCATTATAAGGTAGTTTCAAATAGTAATATACTATTGGGAGACGGTAGTTTGCGTACTATTGTGGGGTATCAGCAAAATCGCCGTCAAGAATTTGAGGATTTGAGGAATGCCGATGACTATGCTCTGTATTTTCAACTGCACACTATGAATTACGATATACGATATACTCTACCCGAGATAAATGGTTATAAAATGGTGACGGGGGTAAATGGAATGTACCAATCGTCACTAAATAAAGGAGATGAAAAGCTTCTGCCCGAATATAACCTGTTTGACATGGGGGTATTTGCCATTGCTTCGAGAACTTTTGGGAAGTTAGATGTAAGCGGAGGGGTGCGTTTCGATTATCGTCATCAAAATGTAGAGGAGTTTAAACCTGATGATGATGTACTACCTGCATATAGCCGAAATTTTGAAGGGCTTAGCGGTAGTATGGGTTTTACCTATCAGTTGCCCGATGGTTGGTATACCAAACTGAATCTGTCTCATGGTTTTCGTGCCCCAAATATCAGTGAGTTAGCTTCTCACGGAGCACACGACGGGGCTGTCCGCTACGAAATAGGAAACCCCGATCTTAAAGCCGAAAAAAGTTGGCAAGCCGATTTAGGCTTTGGATACTCGTCTCGTATTGTTTCGGGAGAAATTTCTCTATTTGCCAATCGGATTAATAACTATATTTTTTCGCGTAAACTATTGGATAATGGTGGCAACGATTTGATAACCGATAGGTACAAAACATTTCAATCTGTATCGGGCGATGCACGTATTTTGGGTGGAGAGATTAGTATAGATATACATCCTATTGAAAGGCTGCATTTTCAGAATTCGTTTTCTTATGTAAATTCGGTACAATTGGATCAGCCCGATTCTACAAAATATTTGCCTTTTACACCTGCTCCAAAATTGATCTCCGATTTGCGTTTCGATCTCATCCGTCATGGAAAAACACTCAACAATACGTATATATCGGTAGGGGTCGAATGTAATTTGGCGCAAAATCATATTTATTCGGCTTTCTATACCGAAACAGCTACTCCGGCTTATACGTTGTTGAATGCTTCGTTCGGAACCGATTTTGTTCGCAAAGGACGTACGTGGGCATCGCTTTATTTTACAGCTAATAATTTAACGGACAAGGCTTATCAAAATCATTTGAGCCGTTTGAAATATACTGATATTAATAATGTAACGGGCAGAGAGGGTGTTTATAATATGGGGCGTAACTTTGGTGTGAAATTGGTGATTCCAATAAGTTTTTAAGTATTCAGATTTTTATATAGTTTAAAAGGGGGTTGCCATATAAGACAACTCCCTTGTACTGTAATCTATTATACCCTGTATCTTTTATACATTCATAGCAAAATGAGTATAATCAAGTGCGCTTTTCTCCAGAGCCTCCGAATTGACTCCATTTTCAGAACCGTATAATACAAAATGTCCTCTAAAGTCTGACTTTGTATAAAGTGCAGTGGTTTTAAAAGGCAGAATAAGCTGTTCTATGGAAACTTTCCATTCCCCGTCTTCTTGAAAATCTTCCTTATCTATTCCTGCGGAAAGAGCCAGTGCTATTTTCTTATCTTTCAGGCTATTTCCTTTCGATCCGTATGCCCAACCATAGGTAAACACATCGTCCAACCACTGTTTTAAAAAAGGAGGACAGTTGAACCAATATAAAGGATATTGCAGAATCAAAGCATCATGTGCTTCAATTAGCTTTTGTTCTTTTTCAATATCAATTTTCCCATCGGGATAAGCAGTATATATATTGTGTATGGTAAAATGATCGGGGTATTTTGCCAATTCTTCTGTCCAGCGTTTGTTTATTACTGATTTTTCGATGTTAGGATGACTAACGATGATAAGTTTTTTCATATCTGCAATATTTATATTTATATTGAGTGCAAAGTTAATGTTGCTGAATGTGATTCACAATAAGGGATTTTTTTATCGCTAAGTGATAATTTTGTCACTAGCTTTGGGGCTTATGCCATGACGTTGGGCGAAAATGCAATGATCAGTAAACGATTATATTATGTACGAACGAAAGATACCTTTAGATTTTGAATGTGGAATCACTATAGCTACGGAAGTTATTTTCTCGAAATGGAAGTTTTGTATACTTATGGAGCTTGAGAAAGGTATAACCCGACCCAAAGATTTGGTTGAGGCAGTTACCGGAATAACTAAGAGAGTATTGCATCAGCAATTGAAACAACTGGAATTTTATAAAATTATAGATCGGATTACTTATCCCGAAATTCCTCTAAGGGTAGAATATTCGCTTACCGAAGATGCTAAAAAGATATTGCCTATTCTTGCTGAGATTAATAAATGGGGTTTGGAATATGCTCCGAAGTTTAGAGAAATAATAGGTGATAACAACAACTAAATAGGGAAATGTTTGGATTAGATAGAAAAGCAAGAAATTCACTAAATAGAATTTCTTGCTTTCTTGTTTATCATTTCTGTCTATCTAAAAAAAGTTTGCAACCTTACTTAATCCAAACGCTTAGTATTTCGCCAATGTACATTTTGTGTAACCCGTTTTTGCTCCATTCTTTTGACGCATCCTTATCTGTTACTGCGTCTTGTGACAAGGGTTGTGCAATTGTTTTTTTGCATTCGAGAATCATCCATGCTTCCGAAAAAGCTGTTGCCCCCGAGGGTGTTTTGATAGGAGTTAACCCCGAACCTTTTATTTTATCTTCGTTCCGCCCGCTTGCCGATCCGCAATATTGCAGAGCATCTTTGTAGGCATCGGTATAAAAAGAGATGGTATAAGTATCTCCCTTATCCATGGTGGAGATAGAGTAACGTTGAGGGCTTACGAAGCAGAATGCCGAGGGTTTATCCCAAAATACGCCCAATCCACCCCATGAAGCAGTCATTACATTTATATTGTCTTTCGACCCCGAAGTAATGAGCATGGCATCGTTGAGCAATTTAATGATGTTGCCGGGTATTTTATCGGGAGCAATTTGTCTGAATCCTGTTAGTGTTGCATTCGATGAGGTCTTTGTTTCAGCAGCAGGCATGCTTGCCAATGAAGCGGTTGTTACTGCAACAGCAGGAGCGGCTGCGGAAATAGTTGTACCTGCTTGATTATCAACTTCGGCTGTGCCTTGTTTTTTTACCCCATTGAGGTAGGTATCTATAGAATTGAAAATACTGTTAACGCTGTCTACTGTATGTATTCTGAATTTGTCATAATATCTGTTCAGTTTTTCACCATTCAAGGCAACTTTGTCGCTAATCATATTTTCGGCAGTATAGGGTTCCTTATTACGACGATTGTCGTTATAATCGTATTTTATATTTTTTATGGTTGCCACACATTTACCCGATTCCACCTCTATAATCAGTTGATACATCATGGTTGCTTTATCGACTAAGAGAGGCTTTTTCTTGAAAACAAGATTATCTTCACCCTTACATGCTATTGATTTTTCGTCGGCATCTGATAGCAATATACGTTGTTTGGTATCGGTGGGTGAATCATAATTTGTCTGAGCCCAAGTACTCATGAGGTCAAATATTTTATCGTCCGATATTGCACTGTTTACTTTTATAGCCCTCGAAAATACAACTTTTCCATCGACTTCGGGTACCCCTCCTTGTAAGTATTTGGGATTTACTTGTGCATAAATACTGCATGATATTAGAACAAATAAGATGAATAAGGTATGCTTTTTCATAATGTTTAAATGAAAATAATTATTGTTATCAATTATTCAAAGATAGAAAATTTCGTAGAAAAACACACACGAGAGCATTAAATAAGTTATCAAAATAAATTAAAGATGCGTGCCTCCCCTCTTGTAGCAGGGCTGTTAAGTTTTCTAAATATCGTGACCTCTGTGTTTTCCTTAGTGTACTCTGTGTTAATAAATTATTTAAACACAAAGTACACAAAGGAAAACACAGAGAACGCAATTATTAGGTTCGCGAGAGAATTTAACAGCCCTGCCCTCTTGTAGAGGGGCACGATATAAAATGAATCAGTTTTGATCCGTTTGCCCTAATAAAGTTAGAATACCCCAAATTAAAGCAACATCAGCCTTTTGGAGTATTGTAAAAAAGAATAACTTTGGAAGCACAATTTTTAAATAAAATTATCAATCTGTATAACAAATGAAATATCAATCTATTATGGCAATTGCTTTGAGTGCCGGGATGTTAGCTTGTGGCTCGGGTCACGATAAAGCCAAAGAAACCGCCGATGCACCTTTGATTGGAAAGTCCGAAATTAAGATCGCCAACGGTATAATGACCCCCGAAGCGTTGTTCAGCTTTGGTCGTGTGAGCGATGTGCAGGTATCACCTGACAATAAGAAGGTATTGTACGGGGTTACCTACGTAAGCATCGAACAGAACAAGACTAACCGTGAGCTGTTTACCATGAATGTAGATGGTACCGACAATAAGCAGATAACTAAAACCCCTAAAAGCGAGAACAATGCTGTTTGGGTAAAAAACGGTTCTAAAATAGCATTTTTGAGTACCGAAAGCGGATCGTCTCAACTATGGGAAATGAATCCCGATGGAACCGGGCGTGTTCAGATAAGCAAAATAGAGGGAGACATAAATGGATTCAGCTATTCGCCCGACGGAAAGAAAGTACTCTATATTAAAAATGTGAAGTTTGGCGAACGTACTGTCGACAGATATGCCGATTTGCCTAAAGCCTCGGGGCGCATTATTGATGACTTGATGTACAAGCACTGGGATACTTGGGTCGAAGAAGTTCCCCATCCTTTTGTGGCTGATTTCGATAGTCAAAAATTAGTAAATGATATCGACCTGTTAAATGGTGAGCCTTACGAATCGCCCATGCTACCATCGGGAGGTATAGAGCAATTGGCTTGGAGTTCCGATAGTAAAACGGTGGCGTATACCTGTCGCAAGAAAAAAGGGATGGAGTACGCTTTATCTACCAACTCGGATATTTATTTTTATAACATAGATACAAAAGAAACTCGTAATGTTACCGAAGGCATGATGGGCTATGATATAAACCCTGTATTTTCGCCCGATGGAAAATATGTTGCATGGCAAAGTATGGAGCGTGACGGGTACGAATCGGACAAAAACCGCTTGTTGGTGATGGATTTGTCGTCAGGCGAAAAAACATATATTACCGAAAATTTCGATTATAATACCGATTTTATTGCTTGGGATAAGGATAATAAAAGCCTCTATATTGTAGCCTGTGTGGAGGCTAAAACTCAAATATTCAGAGCAGATATTCAGACCAAAGAGGTTAAGGCTTTAACCACCGGTGTACAGGATTACGAATCGTTTGCCATTGCCGGCGATAAATTGATTGCCGTGTGTCACTCGATGTCGCAACCCAACGAACTATATTCGGTAAATACAGCAAATGGTGAGGCTACACAAATAACTCACGAAAATAAGGCAATACTTGCCCAAATAACAATGGGCAAGGTAGAAGAAAGATGGATTGCAACTACCGATGGTAAAAAAATGTTGACATGGGTGGTGTATCCTCCAAATTTCGATCCGAATAAAAAATACCCGACCTTGCTTTATTGTCAAGGCGGACCGCAAAGTACGGTGAGCCAATTTTGGTCGTACCGTTGGAACTTACAGATGATGGCGGCTAACGGTTACATTGTAGTTGCTCCCAATCGACGTGGGCTTCCTAGTTTCGGCAAAGAGTGGAACGAGCAGATTAGTGGCGATTATGGCGGTCAGAACATGAAGGATTATTTCTCGGCAATAGACGAATTGTCTAAAGAACCATTTGTTGATAAAGACCGCTTGGGATGTACCGGAGCCAGTTATGGTGGATTTTCGGTCTATTGGTTAGCCGGCAATCACAACAAACGCTTCAAAGCATTTTTGGCTCATGCCGGTATATTTAACTTAGAGGCTCAATATTTGGAGACAGAGGAGTTGTGGTTTGCCAATTGGGATTTAGGCGGTTCGTATTGGGATCGTAGTAATTCTATTGCTCAAAAATCGTATGCTAATTCTCCTCATCAATTTGTGGATAAATGGGATACACCTATTATGATCACTCATGGCGAATTAGACTACCGCATTTTGGCTTCTCAAGGTATGATGGCATTCAATGCTGCCAAATTGAGAGGTATTCCTACCCGTATGTTGATATTTCCTGATGAGTGCCATTGGATATCTCAACCTCAAAATGGAATTTTATTCCAAAGAGAGTTCTTCCGTTGGTTTGACGAATGGCTGAAAAAGTGAGTAGGGGCTGGGCTCTGCCCTGCCCTATGTTTGCGGGTAGGGCAGAACCCTACCCCTACTTAATAAACATACGACAAAATAGTTCCACTAATCTGAATGAGTGATATCTCACACAATTTGGTGTTGTATTGAGCCTGTACCAAACGGTCTTCGGCTTCCAGCAAACTGTTTTGAGCTTCCCGTAATTCAATACCCGACAGGTCTCCCAGCTTATACCGTTCGAGGGCAATTTGGTAATTGTCGTGAGCCGTTTGAAGATTTTCTTTTTCGAGATTGGTCAATTCCATATTGTTGGTGTAAGCCATCCACATTTTAGAGAGGTCGGTGCGTAGAGAAAGTTCTATCTGCTGATATTCGAGTTCCTTATTCTGAATCTCTATCTTGGCATTTTTCTTTTTTCGTTCTCTATTGAAGCCATCAAAAATATTAAAACCGATGGTGAATCCATAATTGAAACCCATATTTTTTTGAAGATCGTAAGATCCTATTTCATACCTGTTTTGTGTAAAGCCATAACCTGCATTTACTTTCAGATAAGGAAAGTATTGGCTCTGAATAGATTTAAGATCAAGTTCGCTAATATTCTTATCTTTTTTATACAATTGAAGAAACACATTCGACGATTGCAAGCTTTGCCAAATATCCACCTTATTAAGCAATGAGTTGAATTCTATAATAGAATCGGTAATTACTAGCGGTTCTTCTACATTGTCCATTGCCATCAACTTATTGATTTGCACAAGGGAAGTAAATATCACCTCATTTTGTTTGATCAGCCTCGAGCTATCGGCATTAAGGTCTACTTTAGCCTGTTGCAGTTCGAGACGCGATCCCGCACCAATACTGTAACGGGCTTCTACTATTCTTAAACGTTCTCTTGATAATTTAACAGCATATTTTAGATTGCTCAATCGCATCTTCTGCTGAATGTAGTTATAGAATTCGTTGGAGATATTCAATACAAAATTCTCCACTGCAAGACGGGTATTCAGCTCACCCACCTGTTGAAGTTCTTTCAAACGGGCATAATTGGCTTGAATATTGAATCCGTCAAAAACAGTCCAATCCAGGTTAACCCCTGCGTCTAGAGTCCGATCGTGTATATTATTATTTTTGGTTATCTCGCCCGAAGTCAAGCGTTGTTCGGTATTGTCTATATTTCCCGAATACCCTCCGTTTAAATTGAGATTAGGCAAGTAGCCTGCATTACCTATCGTGAGGTTATTATCGGATATCTGTTTATTGTTTCGGGTTATTCTAATTTCGTAATTACGTTCCAAGCCTATTTCTATACAGCGTTTTAGGTCGGCAAGGTTCTGTGCCGATATGCAATAGGGTAGAAGCAATAAGAATATAATAAGAGGATGCTTTTTCATTAATTTCTTACTTCATTTTTGTTCTTTCAGTTTCTTCTTGTCAGCTTTTTTCACTCTGTCGGTTGATATATATAAATACATGGCAGGTACAATAAATACAGTAAGAAATGTAGATAAAGTCATACCTCCGATTACTGCGATACCCATAGCCATACGTCCGTTCGACCCTGCGGCTGTAGCCAGTACCAAAGGCAGTAAACCCAATACGGCTGCAAAGCTGGTCATCAAGATAGGGCGAAGGCGTTGTACTGCTGCTCCTTGAATAGCTTCGAGCCTCGACATGCCTGTATCTTGCCTCTGATTGGCAAATTCCACAATAAGAATACCATTTTTAGCCACCAAGCCTATAAGCATAATTATACCTATTTGGCTGAATATATTCATCGTTATGCCCCATATGTACATAAATAACAGCGCCCCGGCAATAGCCAGCGGAACGGTAAGCATAATAACCAGAGGGTCTTTGAAACTCTCGAACTGGGCTGCCAATATCAAGAAAATAAGGACTAGAGCCAGCAGAAAGGCAAACATTAGGCTCGACGAACTTTCTCTAAAGTCTTTGGAATCTCCCGACAAAGCGGTTCTGAAACTGTCGTCCAACGTTTCTTTGGCAATGCGATCCATCTCATTTAACCCTTCGCCAATGGTAACTCCGTGCGAAAGTCCGGCTGATACAGTAGCCGAATTGAAACGGTTGTAACGATATAGTTGAGGCGGAGCTACACTTTCTTCTAATTCTACCAAATTGTCTAACTGAATCATATCTTTATTCATATTCTTCAAGTAGATCGATTTTAAGTCCAAAGGTGTATTGCGTTGTTGGCGGTTTATTTCTCCCAATATTTGGTACTGCTTGCCATTCATATAAAAGTATCCCATACGCTGTCCACTAAGTGCATATTGCAGTGTTTGCCCAATGTCGCGAGTACTCACTCCCAGCAATGCAGCCTTCTCACGGTCTATCTTAATGCGGGTTTCGGGTTTGGTAAATTTGAGGTTTACATCAGGCATTTGAAATAGAGGGCTTTCGTTTACCTTCTCCATAAATTTAGGGATAAACTCTGCCAGCTTTGCAATGTTGGGTGCTTGCAAAACATACTGGATAGGCATACTTGTACGTCTGCCTCCAAAAGTAGATTGCTGCTGAACAAAGGCTTTGGCTTCTGTTTCTTTCTTGAGAACGGGCGACAAGGCATCGGCTATTTGCATTTGGCTTCTATGTCGGTCTTCTATGTCGGGCAATACTACCGTTATGTTTCCACCACCGCTTCGAGCACGCAGTATATTAGAAAGTCTTTCGGGGGCAATAGAATCTACACTTTGGGCTATCTTCTCTATATAGTCTCTATAAAATTCATAAGTAGCACCTTCGGGGGCGCTTACCCGTATCGCTATTTGAGAGCGGTCTTCCAACGGAGCCATTTCCGATGGGATATGTTTGCCTAAGAAGATAATCCCTATAAATGTGATTATAATGATAGGAAATATCAGGTATTTGTGGGCAAGAAAATAGTGTAATCCATTGCTATATCGTTGGTTCAGACCTTTAAAAAACGGATCGGTAACTCGGTAAAACCATCCCGGTTTATCGTTCCTTTTCAGAATTTTGGTTGCTAACATAGGGGTGAATGATAGGGCAACAAATGCCGATATAAGCACCGACCCGGCTACCACCATACTAAACTCACGGAACAAACGCCCTGTCATTCCCTCAAGAAAGACAATGGGGAAGAATACCGCCACCAAAGTAATTGTTGTTGATATTACGGCAAAAAGTATCTCTTTCGAGCCTTCTATCCCTGCTTCGAGAGGAGTCATGCCCTCTTCTATTTTCAGGTAAATATTTTCGGTGACCACAATAGCGTCGTCCACCACCAGCCCTACCGCCAGTACAACGGCTAACATCGACAATACATTGATCGAATATCCGGCAACGTACATCACAAAGAAAGCTCCAATCAACGAAATGGGTATAACCACACACGGTACGAGCGTTACACGCCAGTCGCGCAGAAACAAAAATATAATAAGCACCACCAAAAGGAAGGCTATATAAATGGTTTCCTGTACTTCGGATATGGAGGTTCTTATAAATTTGGTGTTATCAAATGCAATACCCAGTTGTACATCTTCGGGTAAGTCTTTTTGCATTTGCTTCAACCGGATCATTGTTTCGTCGGAAATCTCTATTTGATTGGCTCCCGGTTGAGGCATAATAACTACACTCACCATTGGGATACCGTTCTTCTTCATAATGTTTCTTGGGTTTTCGCTTCCCAGTTCGGCAGTACCTATGTCGCCAAAACGCACCACATTATAATTGTCTTCTTTTACCACCAAATTATTGAACTCTTCGGGGGTTTGCATCAAACCAAGTGTGCGGATAGAGAGTTCTATTTTGTCGCCTTCGATACTCCCTGATGGCAACTCTACATTTTCTTTATCAATAGCACCCTTTACATCCATGGGGGTAACACCATAGGCAGCCATTTTTACGGGATCGAGCCACAAACGCATCGAATAGCGGTGCTGTCCCCAGATATCAACAGAACTTACGTTGGGGATGGTCTGCAAACGCTCTTTGATGGTAAGTTCGGCTATTTCGCTTAGTTCCAATAACGATCGTTTGCCACTCTGCACGGTTATCTGAATGATGGGATTTGCATCGGCATCGGCTTTCGATACAGTGGGAGGGTCGCAATCGCTGGGCAGAAATCGTTGAGCGAGCGATACTTTATCACGTACATCATTGGCAGCAGTTTCGAGGTCGACACTCAACTCGAACTCAACAGTGATGTTACTCGATCCTTGACTACTGCTACTTGTAAGGGAGCGGATTCCGGGAATACCGTTGATGTTTTGCTCCAAAGGTTCGGTTATTTGGCTTTCGATGATCTCGGCATTTGCCCCCGGATACGATACACTCACCGTAATAATGGGGTTGTCGATATTGGGATATTCCCTAACTCCAAGGTAGGTGTAGCCAATCATCCCCAAGAGGAAGATAATCAGTACAAATACCGTAGACAGTACGGGACGTCGTATACTTAATTCGGAAATTGTCATAAGTTGATAACCTTAATTGAGATTGTCGAGACTAATCGGTAAACCATCACGCAATTGCATTACACCACTCACTAGTAGGGTGTCGCCAACAGCAAGTCCGTCTAATATCTGTATGGAAGATGCCGTTCGCATTCCTTTTTTCAATTCTACCTGATGCGCTCTACCGTCCTTATAAACGTAGGCTATGTCGCGTCCCATTTCGGCAACTGTAGAAATGCTGGGTATGACCAGCGTATTTTTTATCTCCTGCAAATTTATTTCTATATTGGCAGAGTGACCCGGTTTGAGCCGTCCTCCCGGATTCTGATAAATAGCACGGGCTTTGAGGGTAAGGGTTTGCTTGTCCAAATTAGATTCAATAGCATATACCGAAGCTTGGTATTTATTCAAGTCGTTATCTAATGTAAAGAAAAGAACGGTTCCGGCTTTTATGTCGTTGGCTTGCCTTTCGTTTACCGAAAACTCAATCTTGAGTGGAGTTATCTTTGTTAGTTTAGATATAATGGTTGCTGACGTTGCGTACGCCCCTTCACTCACCAAGCGAAGCCCTATAACACCGGCAAAAGGAGCCCTTAGTTCGGTTTGAGCTATTTTGGCTTTCACCAACTCTATATCGGCATTTAGTTTCCCGAGTTCGGTGTTTACCGATTCGTAAGCTTCTTGGCTGACAGCGTCTTTAGCCAAAAGCGATTTTTGACGAAAAACACGGTCTTCGGCAAGAGGTTTTTGAGCCTCCAGTTTCTGCAACTCTGCCTGTAGTTGACTATCGTTTACTTTAGCAAGCAAAGCTCCTTTTTGCACTGTTGTACCTTCTTTGAAGTAGATGGCTGTAATCTTACCGGAGGTTTCAAAAGACAAATCGACTTCTTCGTCGGGAATCAGTACACCTTTGGTTTTGAAAACATCATTCAGATTTTGAGGTTTCAAAATGAGGGCATTTACATTGAGTTTATTTTGACCTTTACCGCCGGTACCACCTTTTTGCGGAGGAGAATGTTTTTCTTTTTGAGGAAGCATATCTTTTATATTCGGATAAAAAGCCATTCCGGCAATCATCAGTACGATTGCAATTATAAGTGCAATCTTAGCCTTCTTACTCATAGGGTGATTTTAGAGATAAATGTACAACTAACGTTATACTGTTAGACAAGTATAAAGGTAAAAAGTTTAATCAGATAATGAAATTTATGTTGTAAAACAAGGAAAAATATACATTTCCCATTATACTTTTATGCTCTGTAAGTGTTATATAATTTCAACTGATTCTGAAATACGTAAATAAATATTTAAAATTCGCACTATGGATAATTCACCTATTGTTATAGAAAAAATATACGCTGCTCCGGTAGAAAAAGTATGGAAGGCTATCACCGACAAAGAGCAGATGAAAGAATGGTATTTTGATATAGACGATTTTGTTCTCGAAGTAGGACAAGTTTTTAATTTTGATGTTCAGGAAGGTGACAAACTATATCACCACCATTTTTCTATTCTAGAAATTATTCCCGAAAAAAAACTTCAACATACATGGACGCACCCCGAACATAGCAGAGGCAGATCTGTCTTAACCTGGATATTAGAGTCTGTAAAAGACAATACCAAACTAACATTGATACATGAAGGTACAGAAAACTTTGCCGATGCGGGTGATGGTTTCAAAAAAGAGAACTATATTGCAGGTTGGAACGAAATATTGGGAACATATTTAAAAGACTTTTTAGAAGTAAACGAGTAGACAAGTAGAGACGTAATGCTTAGGTCTCCCCGAGCAAGTGTGCAAGTCTTGTGTACTTGTCAACTAGTCAACTCGTTTACTTAGAATAACAATTAAAATAAAAAACATCATGGTAACAGCAATTCAACCTTACCTTACTTTTGAAGGTACTTGTGAGGCAGCTTTCAATTTTTACAAATCGGTATTCGGAACAGATTTTGCCTATATAGGTCGTTTCGGCGAAATGCCTCCACAAGAAGGGCAACCACCACTACCGGCAGAGTTTGCTAATAGAATTATGCACGTGGCTCTGCCTATACACGGCGATTTTATGCTTTTTGGGAGCGATAATATGGATGGCAGTTGCGGAGGCAGCGAGTTGATTGAAGGTAATAATATAACTCTGTCTCTTAATATTGACACCAAAGGAGATGCCGACAAAGTATTTGCAGCACTTTCGGCAGGCGGTACTGTAACTATGCCTATGGGCGACACTTTTTGGAACGCTTATTTTGGTATGTTTACCGATAAGTTTGGCATCAACTGGATGATTAATGTAAACTTAGATCCAAATTGTACAAAATAATACGAGTATGGAAAAGATAGCTAATCCTGTAGGTTGGTTCGAGATTTATGTAAATGATATTGATCGTGCCAAAAAGTTTTATGAAACTGTTTTTGGACGTCCGATGTTTGATATACCTGCCCCCGATGAATCTGATATGAAGATGGTTGTTTTCGATATGGTCGAAGATGCACCCAATGCCTCGGGAGCGTTAGTAAAGATGGAGGGAATGGAAGCCGGAGGCAACAGTACCATTGTTTATTTTTCGTCTCAAGATTGCGAGATAGAACAAAAACGGGTGGCAGCTGCCGGAGGTAAAGTAATGAGACCTAAATTTGCTATCGGCGAATATGGGTTTATCTCGCTTGTACTCGATACCGAAGAAAACTGTATCGGGATACATTCGATGGCTTGATATGTACTAAGAGGGTGTCAGAAAAAAAACATTTTTTAAGATGACAAACAAAATTATACCATGTCTTTGGTTTGATAATCGAGCCGAAGAAGCCGTCAATTTCTATACCTCTGTTTTTAAAGATTCAAAAATAGGGGAGACCAGTTATTACGGCAAAGAGGGCTTTGAGATTCATCATCACGAAGAAGGAACAGTAATGGTTATTGAATTTGAAATAAACGGGCAATCTCTAACTGCATTGAATGGAGGTCCCGAATTTAAGTTCAACGAATCGATGTCGCTGCAAGTATTTTGCGACAGTCAAGAAGAGATAGACTATTATTGGGAAAAACTCACAAGCGATGGTGGTGAGGAGAGCTATTGCGGATGGCTTAAAGATAAATACGGGCTTTCGTGGCAAATAGTTCCATCGATCCTTTCGGAGTTGATGAGGGATCCGGCAAAGTCGGGTAAACTAATGAATGCTTTTATGGAAATGAGAAAACTGGATCTTAATAAATTGATGCAGCTATAGTATGCCTGTTTAAGATAGGGCAAAAGAGAGGAGAGGGGTCATTATTATGATTGCCCCTCTTTACTTGAACATTTCAGATCACGTTTTTGTTAAAATGGTAGAATAACTAAATTTTGGATAAAATAAAAAAAGTAAAACTTAAAATTATGAGAACCTTAAGATTCCTTTCGCTTGTGTTGTTTAGTGTTTTGGTGTTTGCATCATGTTCATCTCCACTAACCATTTCTACGGATTATGACCGCAGTGTCGATTTCACAAAGTATAAGACATTTGGTATCTATAAAGGGAATGAGAAAGCCCAGACTACTATCAGCGAACTGAATAGGAATCGTGTGTATTCGGCTGTAAAAACGGCATTGACTGAAAAGGGATTAACCGAATCGGAAAATCCGGATGTATGGGTAAATATTTTGGCAAGTGTAAATTCTCAAAAAATGATATCGAGTACTACTACATATACCGGTATGGGTATGGGTGGATATTACCGTCCCTATATGTGGGGTGGCGGTATGGGTATGGTTTCGGGCAATACTCAATATGATGTAAATACAATTAAAGAAGGCTCATTGATGGTTGATATTATAGATGGAAAATCGAATGATTTGGTTTGGCAGTCGTCGGGCAGTCACGAGATAGACAAAAATTTTGGAAATAATGCCGATGTAAAAATTCAGGAGTATGTAACTCAAATATTCTCCACTTTTCCTCCTTCACCTATTGTAAATACAAAAGTAAAGGCTAAAAAATAAGTTCCTGTAAATAAACATTGATATAGAAAAAGCTGCCCCTATAAAGAGCAGCTTTTTTCATTGTGAACAATTCATTGAAGGCATGCTATAATAATAGATATTGAAAATAGTTTCGGGAAAATAAAGAATGTATCATTTCTGTCGATTTCTGACAATTGAGGAGAAATTATTGTTGAAAACGAAAATGCAGTTTTAAATACTTCTTTTTTTAGTGTATCTTTGATCCAAATTATTTGAAACTTTTAATCTATGTACAAATTTTATTTTCGGGTATTATTATCTGCTTTTATTGGTCTTTTTCTTTTATCATTTTCTTTAAACGCGAAGATTTATACAGAAAAAACAATTCCTAATATATATAAACAAAATAAGCTGACCTACGTTAGTAATCCTGATGGGATAATATCAGAAGAAGATGAGTATGAGATTAATAGTAAGCTTATTCGTCTAGAAAAGGAGTTGTCGAATGAGGTTGCAGTTGTAGCCGTTAATTCGATTGGAACGGTCGATTCCAAGAGTTTTGCCACCAAACTATTTAATTTTTGGAAAATAGGAAAAAAAGAAACCAATAATGGTCTGCTAATATTATTGGTTACTGATAAACGGGAGATTGTATTTGAAACCGGAACAGGTCTCGAAACTACTATGACAGATGATATTTGTACCGATATACAGCAAAAGTGGATGATTCCTCTGTTGAAAAATAACAATTATAGCGGAGGATTAGTAGGCGGAGTTGATGGTGTTATTCAGTTTCTGAATAGCGGTTCAGTGTCAATGGCTCCTGTTATGTTAAAAGATGGTGTTAAAGAGACTGCTCCTAAGCAATCTAGGGGGGCATCACTGCAGAGTATACTCAAAGTTTTGATTATTTGGTGGGTTATTACTTTTGTTATTGCTCTGTTTTCGCTTCTTTATTTGATGATAAGTACTGATTTTTCGTTAATAGAAAAACGACAACGTTTAAAAAAGAAAATGACCAAATGTATCTTTTGGTTGTTATTGTTAGGTGCAAATATTATTGGAGTCGTTTTGTTGTTAATAGTTAATAAAATATATATGGTTAAACGTAATCCTAAATACAGATGTTTGGGATGCGGTTCTTATGAATGCAAGGATTTGTATTTTGATACCCAAAAAGATTATTTAACTCCCGAAGATAGAGATAATCAGAAAAGAGGTATTTGCGAATATTCTGTGGTGGTCTGTAAAAATTGTAATTATCACCGAAAAATAGAAAAAGTGCATCCCGATTATGTCAAATGTCCTTCTTGCAATAAGTTTATTGTGGGTATGTGGCTCGATAAGATTACAATTATGCCTACAAGCAGAACAGCCGGAAAAAAAGAGCGGATATTAAAATGTCCTAACTGCGAAACTGTTACTGTAACAGAAGAACTTGTCACACCTATAGATATTAATAACTCAAGAAGACAAATCGAAAGTAGAGGTTTTGAAATAATAAATAACAACTCGAATAATTTTGTTAATATGGATAACGGGTATGACTATAATGATGGCTATTACCACAATTATTCTTCGCGAAATTCGTATCAGGGTGGCGGAGGCAATAGTTCCTCTTATTCATCTTCCTCATCTTCAAGAGGCGGAGGTAGCTCTTCGGGTGGAGGATCAAGTTCTTCTTCGAGTAGTTCCTCCTTTGGAGACAGCAGAGGCGGAGGCAGCTCTTCGGGTGGAGGATCAAGTTCTTCTTCGAGTAGTTCCTCCTTTGGAGACAGTAGAGGCGGAGGCAGCTCTTCGGGTGGAGGCTCCAACTCATCCTCTTCGGGAAGTAGCCGAGGAGGAGGAAGTTCATCGGGTGGAGGATCAAGTTCTTCTTCGAGTAGTTCCTCCTCCGGAGGCAGTAGAGGTGGAGGCAGTTCTTCGGGCGGAGGTTCCCGGAGCAGTTTCTAGTTTCTAGGCTATAGGCACACACACAATGTATTGCTTGAATATGTACCCTTACCCTTTGCAGATTACTTCATAGGTTTTATGCCCATGTTTTTTATATAGTTCTTCACATGCTCGCTACGCTCTTCGGGCGTGAGGCTGGCAGGAAGCTCAATTGATGTTCTACTATCAACTACTACACAAACAACTTCGCCCATTCTTTTCTTATGTTCTTCCAACATTTGACTCACCAAGTCGTTTGCTCTGACCCTTTCGGATCGATTAATAGCACCCTCTTTTACTTTGAGAGATGTTCTTTTTTTAGTTTCCATTTTCGCCACTATTATTTGTAAGTAAATAAACAAAAACAATCTTCTCAGTCTGTTTTTTTGTGAATATACCAAATAATAATCAGAAAAACAATTATTTACTAAATACAATAAAGAGGCAAGAGGCTTAAATGGAACTGTATCGCAATTCTATTCTAAGCCACTAATGAGTGCTGTTAAGGGATACCGATGTTTTATCAGGCAAAAAACAGGAGTGAAAAATCGGTTGTTTTTTTATTCTTTAATTTTTACGTATATGTGCTTAATATGTTTTTTTTCGGCAACCCTTATGTCTATGTCGAAAACCTTATTCAGCGATTTTATCATCGGAGTGAGTTTGGGGTAGCCATAGTTTCGGGGGTCAAAATCGGGTCTCTTTTTGATAATGAGATTACCCATGTCGCCCAGAAAAGCCCATCCGTCGTCGTCAGCCAAATCTTGAACTGTGGTTTTGAGCAGTTGTATCAGTTTCTTGTTGATAGGCTCTATATTGGGATCTTTATCGGCTTTGGGTTTCGATTCGTGTTGAGTATCCGTATTTTCTATTTCGGAGTTGCCTATTATTTCGATGTAGATAAACTTGTCGCAGGCAACAATAAATGGTTTGGGTGTTTTCTTTTCGCCGATTCCGATGACTAGCATGCTCGATTCTCGTAATCTCACAGCCAGGCGGGTAAAATCGCTGTCGCTCGAAACCAAACAAAAACCATCTACCTTGTCGGAGTGCAATATATCCATGGCATCGATAATCATTGCCGAATCTGTTGCATTCTTCCCGGTGGTGTAACTGTATTGCTGAATGGGCGTGATGGCGTGTTCCAACAAGGGTTGCTTCCACCCTGATACTGTTGGTTTAGTCCAATCACCATATATCCTTTTGATGGTAGGTATACCTATTTTGGCAATTTCGTCGAGCATACCTTTTATATTAGAATATGGTATATTATCGGCATCGATAAGAACGGCTAGCTTTAAGTCTCTGTTTTCTCTCATAACCCTTTGTCTTTTATGTATTTCCAAATGTACGATTTCTTTGGACGAGTAAAGAATGTATTCTAATATATTTTGGAGCGGAATCGGCATACAGAATACCGACCTCACCCCAGCCCTCTCCAAAGGAGAGGGGGCTAAAAATGAGGCATTTATAATCTCCTCTCTGTGCTCCCTCTCCTTTGGAGAGGGCTGGGGTGAGGTGTATCTTATTTATCAGTTCTGAATGGCACAGCAGGCAACCCTTCGCTATTGAACAGGTTTACATCCGGATTGTTTGACCAAGAGTATCTTACAGCAACAGGGTTGGCAATAGTACTGTTTTCGATAATCACTTTATCGCCATCAAGAGAGGCTTTAGCCCATACAAATTTATTGTCGGCACCTGCAATGGCAAAGCCTTCGATATATCCGTACTTATTTTTTACGGATAGCCCTTTGCCTATGTTGTCGAAATAAACGATTGCTTTATTTCCTGACATCTCCATCCTCTTGAATGTTGGACCCGAGTAGATAATATCTTGTTTACCATAATCTTTATTTAAGGCTATTAATGCGAGACGAAGTCCCACGTCCTGTTTGTTACGCGGGTGAATATCGAAGGCATCACCAATGTCGGTAATAACTGCTTGACCGGTTTTGGGCAATGATAAAGTCATGTTTTGCGCCTCACGCAATTCAGCCCAAGTACTTTTTTCGGGTTGAATGTCTTTAGCCATAAAATTGGCTAATTGAACCCAGTAGAACGGAAACTCCGATCCCCATTTAGCTCTCCAATCATTAATCAAGGTAGGGAACAAGGTACGGTAATTATAGGCAGCATTGGCATTATTTTCGCCTTGATACCATATTGCTCCTTTTATAGATAGCGATGTTATGGGGTTTATCATGGCGTTATACAATAGGGTAGGGAATGAGTTGGGGGAGAAATCGACATAGTCGAACTCTTTATTAGTAACAGATGGCTTATAATCCCACTCTCCCGCTAAAGGATACTTAGTGCCGTCAACCTCTATGTACAGATCGGCAGGTATTCCCATAAGACCACCGCCGCCTCCGGTATCTACAATTTTAACGGTTATGGTATTTGTTCCGCTCTTCAAAACATCTTTTTTGATATCATATATACGGGGTATGCCGCAACCTACGGTTTCTCCGACCTTGAGACCATTGATCCACGAAACATCGTCATCGTCCACAAGTCCTAGATGTATGGTTGCCGTTTTGCCAACAACACTTTGAGGCAAAGTAACGTTATATCTGAACCACACGATGCCGTCTATCGAAGCAAGTTCGGTTTGTCCCCATTCTTGTGGTACTTGCATTTTTTTCCAAGGAGTAGCGTTTGTTGTCGATGGTTTAAACCATTCGCCTTTTATGCCGGGATCGTTTGCTAAAGCTGTCAAATAGCTTTGTTTTTTGGTTGCGTTTTCTTGAGCAAATTTGGTAAGATCTACATTCTTCGTGTCGGGATACCTTTCTTTGAAATTGTTGGGCAATTTGCCAAAAGAGTCTCCACTTATCCATGTTTCGATATCGGTACCTCCCCACGATGAGTTGATTATACCGATGGGGATATTAAGTTCTTGATTCAGTTTACGGGCAAAGAAATAGGCTACAGCCGAAAAATCGCCGGCTGTTTCGGGAGAGCATACTTGCCATTTTCCGTCAAAGTCAGCATTTGGAGTCATGCTCATAGCCTTCACTACATTAAAAACCCTGATCGAGGGGTAATTGGCTTCTTTCACCTCTTTCTCGGAGTTATAAACCTTTCCCCAACCTCCATTTACGGGCATTTCCATATTAGACTGTCCGCTGCATAGCCAAATGTCTCCCACAAGAATATTGCTTAGAGTAATGGAGTTTTTAGCTCCTTCGATTTTCATTTGGTAAGGACCTCCGTAAGCTATAGGGTCGAGATTTACGTACCAGTAACCCGATTTGTCGGCTTTGGTGCTTTTTGTTTGTCCCCAAATGGCAACTTTTATTTTCTCATTTTTGTCAGCCCATCCCCATACTTTTGAGGTTTTGTCTCTTTGCAGCATCATATTGTCCGAAAATATATGAGGCAGTTTAACTTCAGCCTGTAGTGTTGAAGCAAATAAAATGGCAATGATTGCGAAGTAAATGTATTTCTTCATCAGTTATAATTTAAGTATTACGATCAGTTATAAATATTTCCCTGCCCCGTAGAGACGCAATGTAGAAAAGGAGACGCAAGCATTGCGTCTCTACGGGGCGGGGGAATATTATTTCAGCTTTGCTTTTAGTTCTTCTATTTCCTTATCTTTCTGACTAAGCATTCGCTCATATAATTCAGATACTTTATCTAAAGGATTTATGTATTTGTCGATGTTCCAATAATCTCCATCTTCAACTTTATTATAGTTTCCCTGTATATTATAAATATGTGTTGTAGCTTCATTCCGGAGATTGTGGTGTTGCAGGGCATTTACATCAATGCCAAAAGCCTTAGCTATTTGCTTTAGCTTGTCTGCACTTATTACTTCCTGATTTTCTAATTTAGAAACATCGCTTTGATGTATATTCATTTTCGTGGCAAAATATTCTTGCGACCAGCCCAATATTACATCTCGAAAAAATCTTACATTTTCTCCCTGATGAATCCGAACGGTTGTTGTATCATTAATTGTATTTGTCATAACTTTCGTTTGTAAACATTTATAAATGAAGCTTTGTTCCGACTAAATTACTATAAATTATTCATTACACAATATAACTTATGGTAAGATTCTTCATTCTATAGTCAATTTAGTTGATTTACAAGCTATAAAAGTTCCGATTGTTTATAGAAGAAAAAAACATTATTCTTAAAGATAGAAAGATAACTTTGTGATGTGTTAAACTAGTGTTTTGCAGCGGCATAGCATCTTCTTGCGATAAAAAGATTATATCGATGCAATTTAAAAAATTGTTCAGCTAGGCTCAGTGTCGGTCGTTTTAACTATTACGTACATTCATATCGCCAACCTCCTTACATGCAGCAGGTAATACCTGCTTATTTAAAAATGCCCGACCAGAGCCTAAGCCGAACGTACTTTACCTGTTGTAAGTTTGTAGAATGTGTATGTGGGGTGAAAAATATATCACCCGTTATTTGATCGGGCGTATTGTTATACGCCTGATCATTTTTTTTGTGAAATTTGATGCCCATATAATTGAAACTACTGTTCGCCGTAGGGGCAGGGCTCTGCCCTGCCCGTTGTTTAACAACAGGTATAAATCAAGGGCAGGGCAGAGCCCAGCCCCTACCGCTGTATACCGCCCGAAAGATTAAAAAAAATGAAACAGGCGTATGCAATACGCCCCTACACAGAATAATTCGTATAAAAATTTATATATTTGCATCTTGGGTTTCTGTATCCTATCGGATAGGGTAATCCTTACCAATAAACGAAATATTATTTATTCAAAATTCTCTACAAAAAATGAAAATTGCTATTGTTGGCGTTAGTGGTGCTGTCGGACAAGAATTTTTAAGAGTTCTTGACGAACGCAATTTCCCGTTTGATGAATTAGTCTTGTTTGGTTCGGGTCGCAGTGCCGGAAAAGAATACACCTTCAAGGGTAAACAGTACACGGTGAAAGAACTGAAGCATAACGACGATTTTAAGGGAATAAACATTGCTTTTGTATCGGCAGGAGGCAGTACTTCTGTAGAATTTGCCCCTACAATTACTAAATACGGTACGGTGATGATCGACAATTCGAGTGCTTTCCGTATGGACAACGATGTTCCGTTGGTAGTACCCGAAGTAAACGGCGAGGATGCAAAAGTTCGTCCCCGTAATATTATTGCTAATCCTAACTGTACTACCATTCAGTTGGTGGTTGCATTGAAGCCTATCGAAAAGCTGTCGCACATCAAACGTGTGCATGTGGCTACCTATCAGGCAGCATCGGGAGCCGGAGCTACTGCGATGGACGAGTTGGTAACCCAGTTTAAACAAATTGTAAATAACGAGCCTGTTGTAGTCGAAAAATTTGTGGCTCAATTGGCGTATAATGTTATCCCTCAAGTTGATGTATTTACCGAAAACGGTTACACCAAAGAAGAAATGAAAATGTATCACGAAACCCGTAAGATAATGCACTCCGATATAGAAGTGAGTGCCACTTGCGTACGTGTACCCGTTATACGTGCCCACTCGGAAGCTACTTGGGTGGAAACCGAAAAACCTATTTCTATAGAAGAAGCTCGCAAAGCTTTTGCCGAAGGTGATGGAGTTATTCTACAAGATAATCCCGAAAAGAAAGAGTACCCGATGCCGCTTCATGTAGCAGGCAAAGACCCTGTATATGTGGGTCGTGTGCGCAAAGATATAACGAATCCTAACGGCTTGTCGTTTTGGTCGGTAAGCGATCAGATAAAAAAAGGTGCGGCATTAAATGCTGTTCAGATTGCCGAATATCTTATCAAAGAAAATGCACTTTAAAAAAGTAATCAATACGTACCTCACCCCAACCGACCTCACCCCAGCCCTCTCCAAAGGAGAGGGAGTGCAGAGAGGGACTTAGATATGAGGTGTTTACAACTCCCTCTCCTTTGGAGAGGGTTGGGGTGAGGTACCTTTACTTATCGATATTTATGAAAAAACTTCAATTCCTAAAACCTCTCTTCAATTTTGCTTTTATAGCTTTGTTGATCACCACAATAAGCCGGTTTGTACTCTTTTTGATCTACAAAGACAGGGTTACTGCCGTAGAAAGTTATTGGGAACTGTTTCCCATTGGGTTGAGAATCGATTTGATCCTTATATCGTATCTGTCTTTTCTTCCAACCGTATTTATATGCCTCATGCCCGATAAACTGGCAAAGTATACCGGTCGTTTTTTGACCATCTATTTTGTCCTGTTTTTGTTCCTGATCTTCTTTATGGAGATAGTCAGCCTCGATTTTATAGATCAGTACGACACACGTCCCAATAAACTCTTTTTGGAGTATCTCATTTATCCCAAAGAAGTGATGAATATGTTACTCAAAGGTCGTATTTGGAGTGTTGTTATAGTCTTGGTACTTTCGGGAGTAGCTCTGTATTTTGGCTTCAAAAAAGGAGCAAAATTATTTAAAGTTCGTCCCTCGGCATACAAATATAAATTGCTGTTGTTTCCTTTAATCGCATTTTTCCTCTTTTGGGGAGCTAGAGGCAGCTTAACCAGCAAAAGACCTTTCAACCCCAGTAATGCCATGTTTTCTAACGATCAGTTGACCAATTGTTTGGCATTAAATTCGTTGTACACTCTTTTCTATTCGGCTTATGGGTTGAAAAACGAAGTGGATGTATCTAAAATGTACGGAAAAATGGATCCGCAGGAGGCTATCCTCCGGGTGAAAAAATATATGAATGTGCCGGATAGCGATTTTACAAATCCAGATTTACCTTTGATGCACATTCAGATGCCCGATACTTTGTTGAACAAACCTTATAATTTGGTCATCTTTCTGCAAGAAAGTTTAGGTGCTGAGTTTGTAGGGGCTTTGGGTGGAATGCCACTTACTCCCGAACTCGATAAACTGTCGAAAGAGGGCTTATTATTCAGTAAGTTATACAGTACCGGAACTAGAAGCGTACGAGGAATAGAGGCGGTATCTGCCGGATTTTTACCTTCGCCCTCCGAAAGTGTGGTAAAGTTAAGCGGTTCGCAGAACGGATTTTTCACCTTAGGAGCTTTATTGAAACAGGCAGGCTATAATACCAGTTTTATTTATGGGGGGATGGCAAATTTCGACAATATGGCATCGTACTTTAATGGAAATGGTTTCGATAATATTATTGATGAAACGGCATTCGAGAAAGATGGACATACCTATGCTTTTAAAGGTACATGGGGATATTCGGACGAAGATTTGGTGACTAAGGCAAACGAATACTTCAAGAGCAGGGGCGATAAACCTTTCTTTTCGTTGATGTTTTCGAGTTCCAATCACGATCCATTTGAGTTTCCCGACGGTCGTATCCAACTTTATGAGCAACCCAAAAATACGGTGCATAATGCCATTAAGTATGCCGATTTTTCGATAGGAAAATTCTTCGAATTGGCACGCAAAGAAGATTACTTTAAGAACACCATCTTTGTGGTGGTTGCCGATCATAATACACGTACTTACGGAAAAAATTTGGTGCCGATCAACAAATTCCAAATTCCTGCTTTGATCATAGGACCGGGAGTACCTCAAGGGGTAAAATACGACAAATTATCGAGCCAAATAGATATTCCTCCCACGTTGTTGGCTTTTCTGGGGATGAAAGTAGAAACCCCTATGGCTGGACGCAATATTCTTCAACTGGCTGATAGTGTACCGGGGCGGGCAATTATGCAGTTTCATGATATCAATGCCTTTAGGGTCGAAAACCAGGTGGTGATCATGCAACCCAATAAACAGCCTTTACAATTTGAGGTTCGGAATGATACTACCCTTATTCCTGTAGCTTTGAACGCCGAATTGGCGAAAGATGCTTTAGGACACGTAATTACTGCCAATTACTTGTATAAAGAAAAGAAATATAGGTTGAAGTAAAGGCGTTCAAAAATAAAAATTATGATAATTACCATATCACCAGCCAAGATATTAGACTTTGAAACTCCTGCAACAATAGAGAAGAAAACAAAGCCTCATTTTGACAAAGATGCCCATTATCTGAACGATATATTGAAAAAATTATCAGTACACGAAATAGGTACATTGATGGATATTAATCCTAAGATTACTCTCGATGTATATCAGTATGTGCAATCGTTTGGTATGGGCAGGTCTCCCAAAAAGCAAGCTGCTTTGGGCTATAACGGCATGGTTTATTTGGGATTAGACAGCAAAACTTTTAGCGAGAGCGATTGGGACTTTGCCCAAAAGCACCTCACTATTCTATCGGGATTATACGGAGCTTTAAAACCACTCGACATCATACACCCTTACCGATTGGAGATGCACACCAAAGTAGGCAACGACAAAGGCGAAGATCTGTATGCCTATTGGCGAAAGACTTTAACCGAATATTTGGCAAAACAATTTAAAGCCAACGGAAACATTTGGCTCAATTTGGCATCTCACGAATACAGTAAGGTGATCGACAAAAAAGCTTTGGGTAAAAAAGTACGCATCATTACACCTTCATTCAAGCAAGATACTCCTAAAGGCTACAAGCAAATAGTAGTGTATGCAAAAAAAGCAAGGGGTTTGATGAGCCGTTTTGTAATTCAGAACCAAATTACAACTATCGAAGATTTAAAGCACTTCGATACAGAGGGCTATTCTTTTTCGCCTTCGTTATCAAAGGGTGACGATTGGGTATTTATAAGGTAAAAGCCTCATCCCGAGACTTTCCCGAAAACATTTCCCCCCGGCTTCTCTTCAAAGGAGGAGAGCTGGGGTGAAGTGTTTTTGTAGAGGGAGATCCCTTTTATTTATCTATTCCCCAATTCATATTTGGTTTATCGCCCATTTCGAGAACCAGGTTTCCACCTTTCAGCAATTCTGATGCAGGGAAATGAAATGTATTTAACACTTTTCCGTTTAAGGTAGCTTTCTGCACATACATGTTTTTCTTTGAAGCACCTTTAGCCTCTATGATGAATTTCTGTCCGCGTCCATATTTACCACCTAAGTTTATCTCAATTTTCTCGAAAAGAGGACTAGCTATTTCATAAATAGGATTTTCACGTGCTCCACCATCTACTTGGAACAGTCCGATAGAAGTCATAATAGCCCATGCACTCATCTGTCCTTGATCTTCGTCTCCAAGATACGCATTTGCAGGCTCATAGCCATAATAACGTTCGAGTATCGATCTGCTCCATTTTTGTGTCAGCCAAGGTTTTCCTGCCCAATTGAATAAGAATGCAAAGTGCATCGATTGTTGATTGCCTTGCACAACAGGGTGATCCCAATACTGATCGTTGGGTGCATTATAACGCCAACTTTCATCTTGATTGAATCCCCATTCGAGTCTATCGGTAAAGCGTTTTTTACCAATAGCATCCACTAATGCAGGCACATCTTGCGGAACAAAAAATGTTAGCTGCCATGCGTTTCCTTCTACATACTCTTCATTGGCTCCACTGCGGAACGGATCGAAATTTTCCATCCATTTGCCTGTACTGTCTTTCATGTGGCAGTAACCTTCGGGGCTTATCACATTGCGCCACCAGTAACCACGATCGTTAAATGTTTCGTACTCTTTTGTTTTGCCTAAAGACTTGGCTAATTGCCCCACAGTCCAATCATCAAAAGAGTATTCCATCGTATTCGAGAAACGTCCCAAATCGTAAGGTACATATTTGTACTTCATATAAGGTACTAGGTCGCGATTGCCGGCATATCCTTTGAAAACTTTTTGAGCAGGAGTTGTTTGCATTTTTATAGCGGCTTCTAATGCTTTGTTTGCATCAAAATCGCGTATTCCCATTTGGTATGCACTTACTATAAACGGAATTTCGTGCTCACCTACCATTACAGGGATATAATTCAGTCCGGCAGGACCTTTTGCCAGCCAACCGTTTGCATTATACATATTTAATTGCGAGTGCACCCATTTGCTGCTCCATTCGGGAGTAACCAAGTTCCAATATTGATTCAAGTTCCAAAAGGTGTTCCAAAAGGCATCGCAACCTATCATCACATCCGTTTCGGGATTATTTACTTTGCGTGTTTTTCCGTCTGTAGATACCCATTCGCCATTGATATCACTCCATACATTACGACTGCAAGTAGCTCTGTACATGTTGTTATAGAAGCGTACTTTTTCTAAACGGTCGTTGGTGCTGATAGTAACACGTTTAAATATATCGTTCCAAGCATTTACCTGATTTTGGCGTATGGCATCAAAATCCCAGTTGAATTTGCTCGTCAACTCTGTTTTTAGATTTAAGCCTGCATTTTCTATACTCACTGGCGATATACCCGAACGCACCTGTACTACAGGATATTTCTTTTGATCGAATTCTACAAATACACCGGCATCTTTACATTCGCCCGTAATAAGCTCAGTAACATTCTTTTTTATGTCTCTATTAGTCCAACTTCCCATACTTTTTATGGGTTGATCAAACTCTATAACAAAATGGATCGTATAATCTTGATCGGCATCGTAACTCCATACATTTGGAGAAAATTGATGGCTGTAACCTTCAATACGATAGTCACTTACTTTACGTAGTTTGATTTCCTTAAGTTGAAAGTTATATTCTGTCGGTGGATGCAAGTCTATCATAATGCGAGACCCGTCTCTGTCGGTCGGGAAAGTAAAGCGCTCAAACCCACAACGGGTAGTTGCCGTAACCTCCGCCTTGATGCCGTAATCTGTTAAATCGGCTGCATAATATCCGATGTCTGCTTTCTCGGTACGTTTGTTGATGCGCGAACGATAGCCCTCGTCCGGTTTTTGCTCATCACCAATATTAGTTTTTAACTCTCCGTTGGTTGCCATGATGCCCAGTCCGCCCAAAGTCCATTCGTGAATATGACTAAAGCATCCGATGCTTTCAAAAGAGGGTTGGTAGCCTGCCTGCCAACCGTTGTTTTGATTGTCGGGACTCATCTTTACCATGCTGAAAGGCATCCATGGACCGGGAGCAATCATCCACCGTGAGTGCGCTGTTCCGATGCGAGTATCTACATAATTGGCTAGAGTTTGCAATTTTTGAGGAGCTCTCTTAATGGTGCCTCTGCCTATCTCAACATTGTCTCTTAATATACGGTAAGAGCTTTCCGTTGCTTTAGTAACCGCCGGCATAGGAGCTTCCAATTGATATCTTCCTTCCTCTATAGTTTGGTTGAGAATCTCTTTTCCATCAAGCTCTACACCTATTTTAGAAGAGCTATTGAGCCACTGTACATCAACAATAAGAGGTTGATATCTTTTGTTGTTTTCATTTAACTCGTACGTAGCAGGATAAATATCTCTCACAAAAAGCTTATCAGCCTTAGTTATTTTTACATTTTCGGAACCTTCGAGATGGATCTCGTCAAACATAATCCACGAACCTTCCAACACCGTGATTGTTATTTGATTGCCTCCATTTTTTAGGACATTGGCTTTGATTGGTATTTCAAGCGTTTGGCTTGTTATATAACGCAAATCTCCCGAAATCGAAAGCGTATCAATTATAGTTTCTCTGTCGTTTGCCTTACGTTGTGTGGTAAGAGCCGCCGGGTTGCCCAGCTGAAATTTTTCATCCTGATTGTTGATACTTACCTTCATCAAAGGCAAAAAGGTTTTGGCATAATCGAGAAGATTAATAACCAACTTCCATTCGCCATTGGCTGGTACATTTTCGGCACCAAAAAGTATGTTGACCTGATGCGTGCGCCATCCCGAAGTAGGCCATGTACCCCCCCAAGTGTCAGTTGGACCCGGTAGAACGTACGGAAAATCTTTTTTTTGATCAGAATAATTTATTAAATAAAATTTATCCTCATATCCAAAATCATTGGCTAGGAATTTTCTGAAATCTTTGGGACCTAACGCTAAATCACTCGACGATTTATCAGCAGTTCCGACAGCCCATATAGTGTTGAGCTTGCCCCCTTGTGCGTAGCTATCCGCTACAATAAATAAAAAAGCGGCTATTGCCAATAGAAAATGTTTTTTCTTCATTATTATCAGTGTTTATTTATTAGATTTTGCCAAAGAGTATTGGTTGAAAATAATATGTATGGACATTTATTAGAATCGTAAAGGAAGTATTTTTTTTTCTAATATTCAAAATAATAGTGTATTTTTTTGAATGATTTGCTTTTTGTTTATTTGAGGCTCATGTGTTTTGTTTTCTGATAACTGGTAAGCGAAGTTATGTGTTTTTGTAAATTCAATATATTGTTATATAGTATATTATATTTAAAGATGTGTGTTTGTGTATTTTTCTTGGAGTTATTTACTTACAGTTTTTTTTAATTAAAGTGAACTTTTGTGTCTCTATATTTTATGTCATATCAATTTATATCTGTCCCTATCATCTATATTATAGCAAGTGTTTTTTTAGAATCAAAGAATCTATTGTATAATTTATTGTATGAACAATTTTGGTTTTGCACCTAAAATTTCATGCTAGATACCATTTCTGTTTCAATATAATTTAACTATTCTAAAATTGTCTTAATGTACTTATAATAATATATATAGGTATATAAAATATTACTTAATCTATATTTTTTCGCTTATCAATTAAAAAAATAACACAAAAAATAATACTTTCTTTTAAAACATTTTATATATTAGCGCCCTGAATATATGTTCAGACATGATTAAGTATGAATGAAGATATAGTCTAATATATGAAATATAACCAATATACTTATGAAAAAAAATAAAAGATACCTTTTGGCTTTTTTGGCTCTGATAACTACTTTTGGTCTATTAGCACAAAGTGTAAAAGTATATACTCCCATTTCATCAGACCAGATTAAAGCAACTGCCAGCAGCGAAATTTCGCCTGCTGCAGATGCTGTAAACGGAGAAGGTATGCAAGGCAATATGCACATTGCCCAAAATTTGGGTAGACAAATGTGGACATCTAAGGCTTCGACCCAAAAGGTAAGAGCCAATGAATTTACAAAAGAAGGTATTGTGTGGTTTATGTGCGAACTTGGGAAAACATCCGCACCGATACAGGTTGATTTAATCCAAATTTGGAATCAGAATCAGATTCAACATACCCGTCGTGGTCTCAAAAAAGTTTTTATCGAATATTCCGAAGATGGTAAAAATTGGAAGCTCCTAAAGAACGGCAATCTTGATTATCACATTATAAATCAATCGAAAGGACAGAATCCCGAACCTGCCGACTTCACCTTAGAAACCACAGGTCTTAAAATAAAATACTTATGTATAACGGCTGCTGCTGATGGCGAAGGCAATTATTACGACCCCAATAATAGCTTAATTATAAGGGAAGCTGCCGACATGAATCAGAATATTAATTATTACGGGCTTAGCGAAATAAGATTCTATCAGACAGACAAGAAATCTGTTGCCAAGCTAGATCGGATAACAGATATGACTTTCGCGCCATCTCAAGGATACCAAAAAACAAAAGAAGGTGCTGCACGTGAATACTCTCTAAAATTAGATAAACCTCTATATACAGGAGGAGAATTGCTTCTGGAAGTAAATGGCAAGAAGCGAATCGAAAAGATACAACCGTCTCCAACAGGCATTTATAACATCGAAGGTGTTTTTCCCGCAGGATATATGGAAGAAGCTGCAACAATGACAGTGAAACTTAGTAGCCCACAGGCTACTATCAGCAAAAACCTGACTATCGCGGGAGCCCGTCGATGGAAATTGTATTTCCTGCCACATTCTCATGTCGACATTGGCTATACCCATACGCAAGATGATGTGATGAAATTACAATGGCGCAATTTTGACAGGGCATTAGAACTGATAGACCGTACAGCGAATTATCCCGAAGGCTCGCGTTTCAAATGGAATGCCGAAGTTACCTGGGCGTTGATGGGATATCTCGATCATTATAAAGGAACTGAAAGATACGATAAACTAGTACATGCCATTCAGAACGGCACATTCGGAGTTGATGCTTCGTTGGGCAGTATTCTCACAGGAATCAGCAAACAAGAAGAGTTGATGCACATGTTTGATGATGCACACCGTATTTCTAAAATAACAGGAGTTGAGGTAAATTCTGCGATGATGAGCGATGTACCCGGACAATCGTGGGGATTGACAACGGCAATGGCTCAAAATGGTGTAAAATATTATTCACCTGCTCCCAATTACGTACCTCTTTATGGAAAAATGGGCAACGACCGTGCTGCTCAACTCCATGTAAAATGGGGAGACAAACCTTTCTATTGGAAATCGCAATCGGGAACTGATAAAGTATTATTTTGGCAAACAGGCAGAGGATATTCGTTCTTTCACGGATGGTTGGCAAACAGGCTGTCTGCATGCGGAGTTGCTCCGATATGGGAATATCTTAGTGATTTAGAATTTAGAGAATATGCTTACAATACTTGCTATCTGCGTTATACGGTGGATGGCGATAACGGACCTCCCGATCAGGCAATGCCCGATGTTATACGAGAATGGAACGAAAAATACGACTCTCCTCAATTTTATATCGGTACAACAAACGAGGTATTTTCGGGCTTCGAAAAAGAATACGGCGACCAAATTCCTGTTTATGCCGGAGATATGACACCCACATGGGAAGATGGCGCTGCGTCAACCGCTCGTGAATTGGTGATGAACCGAAAGAGTGCAGAACGTCTCAATCAAACCGAAATTTTATGGAGTTCACTAAAACCGCAAAAATTCCCTGCAACTGATTTCTTAGAAGCATGGAAAAATGTCGTATTGTTTTCTGAACATACATGGGGTGCATCCGCTAGCGGACCTGAACCCGAATCGGAATTTACCAAGAAACTATGGGCAGGCAAAAAAATGTATGCCGATAGTGCCGATATTCAGTCTCAACGGTTGTACAGCAATGTATTTACTCAAGTGCAATCCGATAATGGGAAATTTATCCATGTTTTCAATACCAATCTTTGGACACGAAGCGATGTAGTGAAATTTACAACAGAATCAGATCTGACTAATAAAATGGTAGAATCTCCTTCCGGAGAATTAAGTCCTATCCAAAAAATGAATGATAATAGTTGGGTATTTCTAGCAAAAGATATGCCTCCTTTGGCATCTTCTGTTTATAAGATTGTAGATAAAAAAGGCAAACAAACATCTTCTAAATCGATGGTTTCCGATAATGTTTTGGATAACGGCTTAGTAAGAATTGAAATAGATAAAACGAAAGGAACAATTTCCTCCCTTTCTAAAGTAGGAGAAGACTTCAACTATGCCAACGAACGCGGGTTAAATGACTTTATCCATACTGAACGATTTGCGGTTAATCCTCAATGGGTAGATAACATCAAGTCAATAAAAGTAATTAACGACGGGGAAGTTGCCGCTACTTTACGTATAGAATCTGATGCGCCGGGATGCCGATCTTTAATAAGGGATGTGACTGTTTATAAAGACTTGGGGCGTGTAGATATTACCAACACCATAGACAAAGAAAATATATACAAGCCTGAACACGTCCGTTTCATCTTCCCTTTCAATATAGACCATGGAGAAGTAAGCATGGATATGGCAATGGCTGAAATGCACCCCGAGCGTGAACAGCTTATCGGAGTGAATAAAAACTATTATTCGATACAAAATGGATTGAGTGTAAGCAATCTTACTCACGGTATTTACCTGACAACGGTTGATGCTCCTTTTGTAGAATTGGGTGAAATGACTGCCGATATTTGGCGGACGGAGAAACCCGGATTCGGTTGGCGGTCTTCGGCTCTCATCTCTCCTAAAGTCTATTCATGGGTAATGAATAATTCGTGGAGAACCAACTACAAAGCATCCCAAGAAGGTTTGGTAACTTTCTGCTATAGCCTCGAATTATTCGATCCGTTTGATCCTCAACTGAAAAAACATGCTTCGGAGCAAGCTCAAAAAATGATTGCCATCGTTTCTGATAGTCCTGTCGGAATAGAAAGTCTTTTCAAATTAACAGGAAAAAATCAAGTTTCGGTATCAACTATTAAACCCTCCAATGACGAACAGGGTTATATTGTAAGGCTTCAAAATATGAATGACCAAACCGTACATTCATCCTTTGTATGGGGAAGTTTGCAAGCCAAAGAAATTTATCCATGCGATTATAATCAGCAAAAAACAGGGTCGTTCGACAGTTCGTCATTTTGGTTGAAACCTTATGAGTGTATCACCCTAAAAGTAGTATCCAAAGAGAAATAAATTAATTAAATATACCATGATAAAACGAGTACTCCCCATTTTGGCGCTTATTTCCTGCTTACACTGTTTTGCAGAGAAACAGCCGACTTTATCGGATTATGTAAATCCGTCTATCGGAACAGCACATTCACGATGGTTCTTTTATACGCCGGCAGCAGTTCCTTTCGGTATGGCAAAACCGGCTCCCTCAACTGACGGACATTTGGGTAATCCCGGAGGATGGCAGGCAGTAGGCTACGATTGCCGACATACTTCGATAGAAGGATTTGCCAATTTCCACGAATTTCAAGTGGGAGGTGTAGTTATAGCCCCTTCGGTAGGTGAGTTGCAAACCGTTCCGGGCAAACTGGAGGATGTTTCGAGCGGATACCGGTCGTCTTTCGATAAGGGTGACGAACATGCTTCTCCCGGTTATTATTCCGTATTGTTGAAAGACTACAAAGTAAAAGCAGAACTTACTGCAACTAAACGGGTTGCTTTTCATCGCTATACATTTCCGGCTTCTAAACAAGCCAATCTGATTTTTGACATAGGTAACCGCCAAGGCGAGAGTGGCTATGTGAAAGAGGCATCGGTAACTTATACCGAAGACGGTCGTATCGAAGGTTGGGTAACTACACTTCCTGTGTATGTAGATATATATCAAAAGGGTGCAAGCGTAACTATGTACTTTAGTGCGGTACTGGATAAGAAGCCCGAATCATACGGCACGTTTGTGAAGGATGCAACACACCCCAATCAGAAAAAACAAACAGGTATTGGAGCAGGTATGTATTTCCGTTTCAATACTACCGATCAAGAGAAAGTAAGCGTAAAGATCGGATTGTCTTATACTTCGGTAGAAAATGCCCGATTGAACATGAAAACCGAAGCCGACAACATGACATTTGACAAAGCCCACGAAGCAGCCGTAAATACATGGAACGAATCTCTGGGACGCATCACCGTAGAGGGCGGTGAATACAACGACCGTGTGAAATTTTACACCGGACTGTTTCATGCCTTATTAGGTCGTGGACTGGCAAGCGATGTAAACGGAGCTTATCCGAAAAATGACGGAACAGTAGGTCAGATTGCTTTGAAAGACGGTAAACCTATTCACAATCATTACAATACCGATGCTATTTGGGGAGGATTTTGGAATCTGACTCAATTGTGGACTATTGCATATCCCGAATATTATTCTGATTGGATACAAAGCCAATTATTAGTCTACAAAGATGCAGGTTGGTTAGGAGACGGCATTGCGTGCAGCAAATACGTATCGGGCGTAGGAACCAATTTCACGAGTTTGGCTATTGCTGCGGCTTACAATTGCGGAATAAGAGATTTTGATGTAAAAACAGGTTACGAAGCAGCATTAAAAAATGAGATCGACGGCAAAGACCGTTTGGCAGGAGCAGGTAAACTGGATGTAGAGCAATTTGTTAACAGAGGCTACTCTCCTTATACCAAAAACGTACACATGCGTACAACACCGGACGGATCGGGTTTTGGAGCTTCTCATACTATGGAATACTCATTCAGCAGTTTTGCAGTAGCACAAATGGCGAAACATCTAGGAAAAACTGACGATTATAAGTTATTGACTAAACTGTCGGGCAACTGGAAAAACTTATATGACCCTCAAACCAAACTGATACACCCCAAAGATGATAAAGGTGAATTTATTAAAGATTTTGACCCTTTTGCTCCTTGGATAGGTTTTCAGGAAGGCAATGCTATACAATACACCTATTACGTGCCTCATCAAATAGATCAGTTGATAAAACTGGTAGGCAAAGACGAATTCAATACCCGTTTGGACAGCACATTTCAGATTTCACGGAAAAATGTATTCGGAGGTGGTGAAACTGTAGATGCTTTTGCAGGTTTGCAATCGTATTACAATCACGGTAATCAGCCTAATTTACACATCTCGTGGTTATTCAACTTTTCCGAAAAACCATACCTGTCGCAAAAATGGGTGCGTGCCATATGTAATGAATTTTACGGCGTGGAATGTATTCATGGCTATGGTTACGGACAAGACGAAGACCAAGGACAATTGGGTGCATGGTACGTAATGTCGGCATTAGGACTTTTCGATGTGAAAGGCTTGACACAAATCAACCCCTCGTTCCAAATCGGAAGCCCGATGTTTGACAAGGTAACCATAAAACTAAATAAGAATTATTACCCCGGAAATGAGTTTGTGATCGAAACAAAAAACAACAGTAAGGATAATTTTTATATCCAATCTATCCAATTGAATCAAAAATCACACAAATCGGTGCAACTGCCTTTCTCTGATCTTGTAAAAGGAGGTCGTATGTTGATACAGTTATCAGATAAACCGAATATTCAATTGAAAAAATGAACTGAAATTTATTAACTAATATGATCATGTATGAAAAGAGAATAATGCTGTTTGCTTTTGTTTCCTTAAAAATTAGGAAAAGTGAAGCTTAATTTACTATTGACTAAAACACATTTAAAACAATTAAGTATGAATTTTAAAGTTAGCTCTTTAAATCTAGTAACCCTGTCGAAAGTTTTCTTGTGCGCTCTATTTTTGTTAGCCGCAATAAACCTTCAAGCACAGCAAGCTAAGATTGATGTTTCGGGTGCGGTAATGGACACTCAAGGCATGACTATTATCGGTGCCACTGTTTCGGAAAAAGGTACTACCAATGGTACCACGACCGATTTGGATGGAAAATTTTCCCTCAAAGTAACTGCCAACTCCACAGTTGTAGTATCGTATTTGGGTTCTAAGTCACAAGAAGTTGTTGTAAAAAACAGTAATCAGACCGGCTTGAACATTACACTTAAAGAAGATAGCAAATTGATGGACGAAGTGGTAGTTGTGGGATATGGTACGCAGAAAAAAGTAACCTTAACGGGTGCTGTTTCGGCTATTAAAGGGGATGAGATTATTACCACCAAAAACGAGAATGTTCAGAACATGTTAACGGGTAAAGTTGCCGGTCTGCGTGTAGTACAAGGTTCTGCCGAACCCGGACAGTTTAGCGGTTCTATGGATATACGTGGTTTGGGTAGCCCGTTGGTGGTTATCGATGGAGTGCCTCGTGGCAATATGTCTCGTTTAGATGCAGAAGATATCGAAAGCATTTCGGTTCTTAAAGATGCTTCGGCGGCTATATACGGTGTAAATGCAGCGAATGGAGTTATCCTTGTTACCACTAAAAAAGGAGAAAAAGGTAAAATAAACCTAAGCTATTCGGGTAACTTCACCTGGCAGGTACCTTCAAACTTCCCCGACTTGGTAGGTGCAGTAGATTGGATGACATTGTATAACGAACGTAGCAGACACGATGTAGATAATCCTACGGCAACCCTTCCTTGGTCGGAAGCCCAAATGAATGCTTATCGCGATGGTACTAAAACGAGTACGAATTGGAAAGATGAGGTATTCCGCAATTCAGCGCCTCAGATGAACCATACGCTGAGCGCCAGTGGTGGATCGGAAGCGTTGAACTATTATGCAAGTTTCGGATACCAATCTCAAGAAAGTTTCTTGAAATCGAACCCTATTAATTATGAGAAATATAGTATCCGCAGTAATGTTTCTTCTCAACTGACCAAAAACCTTAAGCTAGACCTTAATTTGGCAGGTTTTATGGATAAAAGAGAGTCTTCGGTATACAGCTCGTCAGATATAGTACGTGGTATGTGGCTTATGCAGCCTATGGATCAGGTATATTATAACCAAGAACAAGGGCAGTACTGGCAACCTACCAACAAGGGTTTACAAAATCCGGTAGCTATGATGAACAAAGATTTGACCGGAGCCAATGCTTACAATAGCAAGTGGTTTCAGTCGAGTGCTAGCTTGAGATACGATATTCCTTATGTGAAAGGCTTGTATGTGAAAGGTATGTACAGTTACGACTTTACCTTGAATGAAAATAAAGAATATCTGACAGCATATAAGCTTTATGATTCGGGAGGAGCTGCCAGTACATGGAATAAACAAACGAATGCACCTAATAAAGTTTCTCGTTTTTACTATGGTAAAGATGCTACGCTTTGGAATATCCAGTTAGGTTATGACAAACAATTTGGAAAACATAACGTGTCGGCAATGGCTCTTTATGAAGATACACATAGAGATGGAGACAACTTCTATGGTAGCAGACAAGTATTACTACCTATGGATCAAATCTTTGCCGGTATAACCGATAAGATGGAAATGAACCAAAGTCAAGCTGATGCCTCTCTTTATGATTATGGTTATAATGCTTATTTGGGACGACTTAAGTACGATTATGCAAGTAAATATATAGCAGAGTTTACTTACCGATACGAATCGTCATCGAGATTCTCAGGAAATTCACGTTGGGCAGGAACTCCCGGAGTTTTAGCCGGATGGCGTATATCCGAAGAAGATTTCTTTAAGAATACCGAATTTTTGAAGTTCGTGAATAATCTTAAAGTACGTGCTTCGTATGCCCGTTTGTTGGATGATACGGCAACAAACAGTTACAACTTTTTAAGCGGATTTTATTATCCATCATCAAAAAATGTAGGTGCTTCGAGTTTACCTGCCGGATATGTTATTGATGGTACATTTATTAATAGTTCGCAAAATAAAGGGATAGCCAATAAAGCGCTGACATGGTATAAATCTGATCTTTGGAACTTTGGGGTCGATTTTGAAGGATGGAACGGATTGTTGGGTGTAACAGCAGAATATTTTCAACGCAAGCGTAATGGTTTGTTAGCTACTCGTACCCAATCACTTCCGGATGAGGTGGGGGCAGCTTTACCTCAAGAAAATCTGAACAGCGACTTAACTAGTGGTTTTGAATTTCAACTTAGCCATCATAATAGAATCGGGGATTTTCAATACGACATAAAGGGAAATATCTCGTTTACTCGAACTAAGACATTGCACTATGAACAATCAAGACCCGGTAACTCGTATCTGAACTGGAAAGAGAATAATAACGAGCGTTACAACAATATATGGTGGGGATATGGTGGCAATGGGCGCATCACCAACTGGGAGGAAATATACAACAATCCGGTTTATATAGGTCGTGGTACAACAATGGGTGACTACGAGTACCAAGACTGGAACCATGACGGACAAATCAATGACCTTGATGTTCATCCACTTGCAACCAATGGTGTAGTGCCGCTTATTTATTACGGACTTACTCTATCGGGAAGCTGGAAGGGATTAGACCTTAATATGTTATGGCAAGGTGCAGGCAACTATTATGTTGCACCCCGTCAATTCTTGTATCAACCACTTTGGGCAGACACAAATGCTCTTACTCAATTTATGGATCGTTGGCATCCGGTTGATCCTAATGCAAGTGCATACGATCCGGCAACCGAATGGGTTTCGGGTAACTATGCCTATACAGGAACAAGTCCTAATTACAATTCGGATTTCAATATTCAAAATGCATCATACATTAGACTTAAGAGTCTCGAACTTGGATATACTTTGCCTAAAAAATGGATAGCTCCAGCAGGTATTCATAATTTGAGAGTATTCGTTAGTGCATATAATTTATTGACTTTTACCGAATTAAAATATATGGATCCCGAGTTCACAACAAATCCTGATGAAACAAAAGGTGACTTAAAAGATTATGGTTATAATTATCCGCTCAACAAAACTGTCTCGGTTGGAGTAAATGTGAAATTCTAAACATCTAAATATTATGAAATTATTAAAATATATTTTACCACTTTGTTTGGGTGTATTCTTTGCATGTACAGACTTGGATATACCTCCCAAAAATATAGTTGGAGACCCTCAAATATTTGGTACTCCAGAGGGTATGATGAGTTATGTGTCGCGCATGTACAGCACGCTTCCGATGGAAGATTTTCGTTACAATTACGAAAAAAGCGGCTTGTTCAATAACGGCGATACAAAATACAAACAACAGGATTGTTTAACAGGTGAGGCTTTAGGGCGTGATACTAAAGGAGCAGAACCAGAGAGTGCAACTTATTGGTCGGGAGCTTATGGGTTTATCCGTGATGCCAATATGCTTTTGGAGACTCTGCCTAAATACCAATCGGCTCACTCTGCGAGCGATTACAAAACATATCTTGCCGAAGCTCACTTTGCGAGAGCGTTTATTTACTATTCGTTGGTGAAACGCTATGGGGGTGTACCCATCGTAGATCACGTAGTAGATTATCCTGCAACAGTTAGTTTAGATGAAACCAAACTTCCCCGTAGCTCCGAAGAAGCAACTTGGGACTTTATTGCTGCCGATCTTGATTATGCCATCGCCAACCTGCCTCCGAAAAATCAAAAAGGACGGGCAAACAAATATGTGGCGGCTGCCTTCAAATCTCGTGTGATGCTTCATGCAGGTTCTATAGCCAAATATAATACGATTGAAGAAGTATACCAAGGTGTAAAAATCTGTGGTATACTTGCTACTAAAGCAAACGAATATTTTAAAGCAGCTTACGATGCGTCTAAAATATTGAACGAAACAACCGACTATGGTTTATATACCGCACAATGGAAAGCCGACGATAAAGCAGCACAGGCTACCAACTTTAGTAATATCTTTCTTTCGGATACCAAAGAAAACATCTTTGTGAGATACTACAAAAGTCCTGAGTCTGTCCATAACTTCGACGATTCGGCACAACCAATGCAGACATCTTCGGGAGGTAATAACTCCGAAATTTGCCCAACTCTCGATTTCGTTGAAATGTTCGATGGTATGACTAAAAACCCAGACGGAACATTCTCTAATCTGGATGCTAATGGAAATTATAAATTATTCAACTCTCCCGTGGATGCTTTCAACAATTGCGAACCTCGTTTGAGAGCTACCGTAATACTTCCGATGGATCAGTTTATGAATCAAAGCATAGATCTTCGTCGTGGAATATGGACAGGAACTGTGGGTACAGGTATTGCACCTCTTATGCCTGCCGGAAGCGTTGCCGATTATACTTCGGCATATCCTGAAAGCAGCGATCTGAAACTTTCGAGCAGTTTTACATTTAATAATGATAAGGCTAATAAAATACCTATGAAAAATGGAACCCTATTGAAACGTGCTGGCGAAAGTGGTATCGTATCAGGATGGGATTTTGGTAACATCAGCGGTTTTTATCTTCGTAAATACATGAATCCTGCTCAAACAGATAATAATGGTAATAAATCGACTCAAAGTTGGATCGAAATACGTTATGCCGAAGTATTGCTTAACCGTGCTGAAGCAGCTTACGAATTGTTCCATACCGGAACAGCCACAGCTTCAACCGGCGAAAACTACCGTGATGAGGCATTCCGTTGTATCAATCTGATAAGAGAACGTGCCGGAGCTACCTTATTAACTGCTTCGTCTGACCTTAATAATATAGAAATAGTACGTAAGGAAAGAAGAAAAGAGCTTGCCTTTGAGCATAAAACCTATTGGGATTTGAAACGTTGGAGAGTTATTTACGACGAACAAAACAATAGACGCTACAAGGTTCTGTATGCTTTCTATTCGGTAGATGCCGACAAGTATTTCCTCGATTCGAGATACATGGAGTCTAAAGCCGGGAATAACTATATATTCAGCTTTGATACTAAAAATTACTACCAACAGATACCTCCAAGTTCGGTGACTAAGAATCCGCTGATTAAACAAAATCCGGGATACTAATAATTAAAAATATTTAGTGATATGAAAAATATAATATATATCGTTTTGTCTTTATTCATTGTTTCCGGAATTGCTTCGTGTGCCGATGATAATTATGCAGAGCCGGGCGAAACTTTTAAAGGCAAATTTATAGATAAGGGAACCGGCAAACCGTTCCAAACAGCAATAGGGAATACCGGTGTCCGTATCCGTATGATGGAGTACAGTTGGAGTGATACCCCTAAACCATACGACTTTAACTGTATGATGGATGGTACATTCAATAATGATAAAATATTCGCAGGTGAATATGGTATTACACCATCGGGGGCTTTTGTGCCACTTCCCGAAGAAAGAATGACCATTAAAGGTACAGTCGAAAAGACGTATGAAGTAGAACCTCTACTTCGTGTTGAATGGTTGGGCGAACCGATTGTAAGAGGCGATAGCGCCCAGTTCACAGTAAAAATTACCTATGGAACTGATAACGCTACTTATAAAAAACCGTTGGTTGAAGGATCGCTTTACATCAATGAAAACAATTATGTAGGCGATTTCAGTAAGAATGAAAATTTGACTGTTAAATGCACTCCTGCACAGATGGGTGAAACCGGAATTTTAGGTGCTAGTGGTACAACTTTTATTGTGAAAACTAAGAGTAGTCCACGATTTCCTGCCTATGTGAGAAAGTACTTCTTTAGATTTGGCGCTCGTACCAGTGTTACTTTCGATGCAACCAATCGTTACAATTATACAGAGGTTAAAGAAATTACGCTTCCGGTTAAGTAAATAATCAATCGGCTTTCCGATATAATCTTATAGTTTACAAGTAAATGAGTATACCGATAGGTTTGCTTGTTTACTTGTAAATTTTTTTAAATTACTTGCAACTAATACTTCATCTTTTGGAAGAAAAACGCTGAATTTTCTCGTTTTTGTGTTTAACTTATATAGAATTTTTTTTACCTAAAACGCAAAGCTTCCCGAAAGTAGAATAGTACCATTTGTTATCGGGTTTCCCGACACATTATCGGAACTCGTATACGTCAATCGGCGGGCATAATCGATACGCAGTACACTAAATATATTGGCAAGTCCGATGTTAACTTCGGTATACGGTGTGTTACCCAAAGGTTTGATACCATTGTTGAAAATAAAAAGATCGGGGTGATATGTCGGGTCATTTTGTTCTGATAACGGACCATATATCATTTTGGAGCCGAGACACATCTTTATCTTATTATTTTTATTGAATAACCGGATGGGCGACCAATTGATTGTAGCCTTAATACTGGCAGATACAAACTTGTCGGTCGCAAACTCATAGAAATTCATCGTATTGTAAGCCTTAGAATTGAAAACGTAACTTTGATTTCCTTCCGGTATAAATAAGAGAGGAAAAGGCACGCTTCCCCACATTTTACCTCCTGCTACATAAGTGTCTATTTGTGCCAGATTTCGAGCCAAATCAAATCGTTTGAAAAGATCGAAGTTGACTACATCGTATCCATAATCGGCTCCAAATAAACCTTTGATTCCCTTGCGATAAGAGGCATTTACCTCAAAAGAGGCACGGCGAATGGCTGTTCGCTTTTCTTGTCTTTGTATAAACCGTTCGCCCGGAGCAAAACGAACCGAGAATATGAGGTCGCTGCTTACTATATGATCTACAGCTATGGTATCCGCAGGGGTTGGGGCTGCCATATACGTTACTATACCTATGGGTTTGTCGTAAGTAATCTTTCCCCCTATTTTGTACGATACGTTGTGGCTGTTTTCGCTTTCGTACGTCAAAAGCCCTATTCTTTGCAGAGACATATTGTTGGTAGGAGTATGCGAAAAAGACTGTGCAAAATGGTCTCTGTTCATAACCAACAAGTCTTGTCCCGGAATATTCAGATCCGATGCGTATGTAAATGAAATTAAGTTTTTAGGATATTCCCAAAGGAATTTTTGCTTGGGAGAAAGCGAGTATATTAAATTGGTTTGGTATTTGAATTTGGTATCCTTAGTGCCGTATGCAAGATATCCGCCCAATTGAAGCCGGTCTGAAAATTTGATAGTAGAATTACCTCCGATCCTTAACCTCAATCCTTCCATATCGTTGTAGCTGATAAAGTGGGTTAGAGGAGCCAACTCAACCTTGCCGTTCACTTTGCCAAGGCTGTAAGATCCGTACATGGCAAATGATATTTCTCTTTCCAAACGTTTAAATCTGCTACTGCTGTCGGCAGCCAGTTCCAAATGCTTTATCTGCATTTGAGCATCGGTGAGAGGTATCGGTCTTACAGTAGTCCAATACGAAGGATCTACTCTGAAATAATCTTTGTCGTGACCTGTTTTCCAAGCTAATGGATGAGGGGGCATATCGAAAGTATAGTTGAGAAACATGTCGGTTCTCTTTACTGCCATCATCCTTTTTTTCTCATCTCCCAACAGTAATATACTTTCGGTTTTAGTAGGAATAATTGACGATTCCTTTGTCCCGAAACTGTGAGTAAGGAGTATGTCTTTTAGAAAAATAGCACTGTTGCGGTTATTGAATGTAAATTGAGCTTCGACAAGCTTTGGATTTTCACCCACAGTAACATATATGTTTCCGGCAAAGGCATTTTCCTTTATATTCTCGCAATAGAACGCTATTTGATTGCAGCGATTGCCATCTATTACTTTCTGTCCGAGAAGTTTGTAAGAGTAAATATCTATATTTTCTTTATTGAGAGGTACTTTAAATGCAAGCAACATAATATTGCTGGTTTTTTGGAACAGGTTTATATCTCCGAATACTTCGTCTAAAAACGATGATATATTTTTGTGCCCGATGGTTTCGAATATACCGTCTTTTCGCGAAGCATGGGTTATCTCTCCTTTTTTCTTATTGAGGTTATCGGCATATACCGACTTATAATCTTCAAATAACAGTATTGTTACATTGGTTTCGTCCGACTCGCCGTTAGGGCGTGCATATTCATAACAAAAATCGAACGGACGAATGAGATATTGCGATATAATATCGGAACTGTTTCTAAGCCTGAAAATCTGAGCCTCAATAGAATCTTTGTGTACAACAACATCTACAGAGGTTTTTCGGTATAGGTTATAATAGTAAAAGGGGTTTTTGTTGTAGCTGTTTTTATCATATTGCTCCATCATTTTCAATACAATATCGCGTGCATCCGGCAGATTGTCTCTCCCTGATAAATTTTGGATGCTTTTTACTATTTGCTTACTGTTACTCGTTTCTTGTGCTGTACCAAAGAAGCACAGTAGTAAGAAGGATAACATAAGCAAACAATGCAAGTATATCTTTCGATGCGATTCTGTTAATTCAGTCATTCTATTTTATACCTCTTTTTATTGCAAATGTATAATATCATTGCTATTTTAGCACGCTAACGTTCTTTTATTGCAACGATAGTTTACAAAAAAAGAACAATCTCCCGTAGAAATAGTTCGGATAATTACTTTTGAGACACCCTCTACCTGTTTACTTGTAACTCGTAACTTGTAACTCGTAACTAAAACTCGTAACTAAAATATGATTATCAGAAAGCATACAACTCGTGATCGCACAAGAATACTGGAATTACTTAGGCTGAATACTCCCGAATATTTCTCACCGAATGAGGAGGCAGATTTACTCTATTATCTAGATAATCATGCTGATAACTATTATGTACTTGAGGTAGATGAGGCAATAGCAGGATGCGGAGGCTTCAATCTGTCGGAAGATGGTAAAACAGGAAAGATATCGTGGGACATTTTCGATCCGCAAAGTCAAGGGAAAGGTTTTGGAAGTGCTCTCTTTAAATTCAGGATTCAAAAGATGAAAGAGATCAACACTATAAGTACAATCTCTGTGAGAACATCCCAATTGGTTTATCCGTTTTATGAAAAATTCGGATTAGTGATAAGAGAAATAGTTAAAGATTACTGGGATAAAGGTTTTGATCTTTATCGATTAGATGCGGCTATAAACTTGATTATTTTACGATAAAATAAGGTTCCCAATATTCATTATTGGAAACCTTTTTATACTATATAGATCAATCTTAATAAGCAATTTGTACTACAGTATATACCCTTGCAGGGCTACCGGGGGTAGTTGTTCGATTGGTTATCGTAAGATTTAAGCCAACCTTAACAATCCTAATATTAGCAAAATCTGCACCGCTTCCATCTGTACAAGTATAGGGATTTGCCATATTCGCAGGATCTTTAGGTGATGCTGTCAGGTCGGTTGTTGTATCCCAAGATCCATTTTCTGTGAATACATAAGGTGCATTTACAACCGATCCGCTTAAAGGATAAATGATATTGCTACTACTACTAGTGAAAGTGGCAGAGGCACTATTTGGATGGCATGTAGTACCACAGGTTATTATATATGTCGAATTTACAGGATTCTCTGTTAATGCTATTGTGGTAGCTTGCCCGTTAGCAATGGCAGGCGTTGTATAAGTATACTTCCTGGCTATATCATTTTGGGTCAAGGTTGGTATTTTTCTTAACTCGCCGGTTGAGGAGGCAAAAAGAAAAGGGTCGGCACTTGTTGCTGTAGGTAAGTCTATCATCGATACTTTACCATCCTTAGCCACGCTAATGCGTGTCGTATTATTAGTTATTATATTAAAATCAACTGCATTTTTAGTCCCTACCGATTGAGACGAGGTTATAGGTGCATTTCCTCCATACTTCCAACTATCTTGAGGGATACTGTTTCCTGTAAACACCCATTTAGTACCATTCCAATAATAAACACCCGGACCAAAATTGGCTGCACTTTTTGCTGATGTACCGTATACCACCATGCCCGAAGTCTTCGAATTGCCGGCTAATCCAAAAACTAAGGTGTCGGTAATTGCCACCCTGGGTAAAAGTAACCCTTTGGTAGATAACCCTGCAGGATTTACATTATCTCTCACCTCCAATAGTGCACTGGGATCGGGTTGCTGGTCAGTCCCAATCACTACTTGGGCTTTTAACGATGAGGTTACTGTTATACTGATGAAAATGATAAGTAGTGATAAAAAGTTATATGATTTCATATTTTTCTAATATTTAACTCGTTTTTTTTTACAACTGTATCTTGCAGATGTATTTATAAATTGAAGATAGCGTCTTTACTTAATTAATATATAATCTGCACAATTTGGTATACTCTTTTTAAAGCGGGGATTGTAATCGTATTGTTGGTTATTGTTATGACACTTCCGCTTTTTCGGATCGTAAAATTGCCCATATCGGGAGTAGAACGATCTCCACATATATAATCCGAAGTTGCTGAATTTACTGCTACTACAGAAATAATAGAAGCACCACCACTATCAACTGTATTGGAGACTTCGCGAAGGCGCGTGGTTATAGACCATCCCCCTAAAAAAGAAAGCATACTATTTCCGGTGGCTGAAAATGTAGCTGATGCGGGTCTACTACAACCATTGCCGGTGTTGACTATAATGAGAGAATTGGTAGGATTTGTGCTTAATGTTACGGATGCAGATTCACCACTTGCTATGCCGGGCGTGTTGCCATACACTTTTTTCGTAACAAGGTTTTGTGGAATTAAATCAGACTTTACCAGGTACCCCGTGCTGCTCGTTGCCATCAAGTAATCAGATTGGGTTGCTCCGGGGAGAGTATTTACTGCGATTTTACCATCCTTATCTATACCGATACGCGATACATTGTTGGTAATTACATTCAACCCAGTGGCATTTGTTGTGCCCAACGATTGTGGAGAGGTCTCAGGTAGTATGACATTTCCTCCATACACCCAGGCTGGTATACTATTTCCGGTAAACCGCCATCCATCTCCTTTCCAATAATAGACCCCCGGACCCGAATTGGTTGCCGTTTTGGGAGATGTGCTATACACTGCCATCCCCTGTTTCAAGGAATTACCGTTCAATACAAACTGGGTAGTGTCATTTATTGCCACATGTGGAAAGAGTACCCCCTTGTTTGCGGAACTTTTGATGTCTAGTAGGGCACTATTGTCGGGATTCACATCGTCTCCTGTTATTCCCACTGTTACTTGAGCATTGCCCTCTCTAAAAAATGTCAATAGAATTACTATTGTCAATACTGATTTAATTTGCTTCATTGTTATCTTTAAAATCTATCCCTCTACATGTTAGTAATATCAGTAGATGATTATCATTTCTCAATTTACCCTAATCTACAGATTGTTGTTGTCTAAAATAAAAAGTATCCTCTTCGAATACCAATAAAAAACTAATATCTAAAATTCCCGGATGTCAAATTTCTTGGCAAAGTTATTTAAAAAAAAAGAACTACACTTTTTTTTTGCTAAAAAATATTTTTCGCTTAAAAAAGTGACATTCATTATGTAAAAAATTCAAAATAAAATAAGTCAAATTTCTGACTGTGAGGGTGATGGGTTAAATGTTAATATGCTATTTGCACTACAGTATATACCCTTGCTGGACTTCCGGTAGTAGCAGACAGGTTGGTTATCGTGAGATTTAAGCCTATTTTTACAATCCTGAAATTAGCAAAATCTGCACCGCTTCCATCTGTACAAGTATAGGGATTTGCCGTATTGGCTGGATCTTTGGTAGCCGCTGTGAGGTCGGTAACAGTATCCCAGGTTGCACTGTTTGCAGTGAATGTATAGGGGGCATTTATAGCCCATCCGCTCAGTGGGTAAATCATGTTATTAGAAGAACAGGTAAGGGTGACCGAAGCCCCATTGACATGGCATGCAGTACCACAGGTTATTATAATTGTAGAGTTTACAGGGTTTTCTGCCAATGTTACAGTAGCAGCTTGCCCATTGGCAATGGCGGCAGTTGTATAGGTATATTTTCGAGGAATATCGTTTCTGGTTAGGTTCGGAAGCTTTCTTATTTCACCCGTAGAGGAGCTAAGAAGAACAGCATCGGCACTTGTTGCCGTAGGCAGATCTTTTATAGAAACCCTACCATTTTTATCAACAAGTATACGTGTAGTATTATTGGTAATTATATTCAAATCAACTGCATTTTTAGTTCCTATCGATTGGGGTGAGGTAGTGGGTAGAATTGTGTTTCCTCCATACTTCCACACATCCAGCGGAATACTGTTCCCTGTAAATACCCATTTGGTGCCATTCCAGTAATAAACTCCCGGACCGAAGTTGGCTGCACTTTTGGGCGATGTACCATATACAATCATGCCCGGTGTCTTTGAATTTCCGTTCAAGCCAAAAACCAACGTGTCTACAATTGCTACTCGGGGCAAGAGTAATCCTTTGGTCGAAAGCCCTGTCGGACTTGGATTATCTCTTATCTCTAATAGGGCACTGGGATTGGGTTGCACATCAGTCCCGATAACCACTTGGGCTTTTAGTGACAACGTAATAGTTACACCAACGAAAAGTATCAATAGCGATCTAAAATTATCTGATTTCATTTTTGTTAAGACTTAACTGGTTCGTTTATTATCTTTCTCTATATTATTATACACCACAAATGTGGATTCGATATGTTTTTTAACACATCAATTAATATATTATCTGCACAATTTGATACCCTCTTTTTGCAGCGGGAGCTACAACTGCGTTATTGGTTATTGTTATGACACTTCCACTTTTGCGGATCGTAAAATTACTCATATCGCCTGCACTGCCATCCCCACATCCATAAGATGCGTTTCCTGTTACTACAATAACCGAATCGCCATTGCTATTAACCGAAGCACTTGCAAAGAGACGTGCGTTTATAACCCATCCTCCCAGAAAATGAAGCATACTGTTTCCGGTGGCTTCAAATGTAGCCGATGACGGTCTACCGCAGCCATTTCCGGTGTTGATCATGAGGAGGCAATTTGTAGGATTTGGGTTTAATGTTATGGATGCCGATTCTCCTGTGGCAATGCTGGGGGTAGTATATACTTTTTTCCAAATAAGATTGTCGGCAATTAAATCAGACTTTACGAGGTTTCCGTCCCCGTTCATAACCAACAGGTAATCCAATTTGTCGCCCAAGGGTAGAGTATTTACCGAAACTTTACCATCTTTATCTACACGTGTACGTATTGTATTGTTGGTAATTATATTAAAATCGGTAGCATTGGTTGTTCCGAGTGCTTGCGATGAGGTCTCAGGCAGGATGGTGTTTCCTCCATATTTCCAAAGTGAAGTCATACTGTTGCCGGTGAAACTCCATCTATTGCCTTTCCAGTAATATACGCCCGGACCCGAATTGGTTGCGCTTTTGGGTGCTGTGCTATAAACCATCATTGCCGGTGTTAAAGAATTGCCACCCAATACAAACTGTGTAGTGTCGGTTATAGCTACACGGGGGAGGAGCAGTCCTTTATTTGCCGAGCTTTTTATGTCGAGCAAAGCACTAACATCAGGATCCACTGTGTCTCCTGTGTCTCCTATTGTTACTTGTGCATTACTATTATCAAAAGAAATCAATAGGACTGTTATTGTCAATATTAATTTTAGATGTTTCATCGTATAAGCCTATCTTGTTCATAGATATAAACAGATAAGGCTCGTTGTTGTTCAGAAATAGGGCTGGATTGTGTGTTTGAGGGGAATGGGGGAAAGGAGAATATCAAAAAAAGAGAACGCCTGTAAGACTACAGGCGTTCTGAATATTATTGATAAATAGATCTATTCTCTTTAACTTTTTCACCAAATCAAAGTAGCCTTGAATGTGTATTTACCTGGTTTAAATGTATTAACATTTATATTATCAAAAAGATCAGATGCTGTAACATTGAATCTTATAAAATTAGTAGTGTATTCAAAATTTACTGTTTCCGAAACATAATGAGATTTTTCATCATAAAAGTAAGAGGTAAAGGCTAGTGGTCTGAATGTTCCATCAATATATGCAGATACAGTTACAACTCCATTTTCTGCCACAAAATCACTTAATGCTGAATACGGGAATTGGAAGTAATAACATTCATCAACAGGATCCCATAGCCACATATTTTCATTAACTACGAAATCTCTTACATCCCATTGGGTAGGGTTGTCCATATACACCTCTTCGGTTACTTCCTTTGTACACGATCCAAATAAAAGAGATATAGACAATACCAGTAACGTTACTTTCGTCAGTTTTAATAAATTTTTAGTCATAATAGTGTGTTTTTATTATTACCGCAAACGTATGCAAAAAAAATGAAATAAAAAAGCATTCTCGAACTGAATCAAGAATGCTTTAATTTTGAAGGGTGAAAGACGGGGCTCGAACCCGCGACCTCCTGAACCACAATCAGGCGCTCTAACCAACTGAGCTACAATCACCATTTTGTTTGCGGTGCAAAGATATATAAATTTTTTACTCAAACAAGGTGTTTATGCGAAAAAGTCACCAAAAAAAATCGTCCGATTAAAATATATGATAGAAGATCCGGTACATCATACCTCGTTTAGCTTATGTTAATTGAACGCAAAGGCAGAAAGCCACGAAGTTTTGTAATTTAGACGCAAGGCATTGCCTCTCTACTCGTTTACCTGTCTACTTATTCACTCGTAACTTGTAACTAACATAAAATCCGTCAATTTATTTTTATATTCGCTCAAAGCAAGTTATTTTTGCAGTGATGAAGCCAAAACAGAAACCAACAACCACAGTTCGCACCAAGCATGCAAACTTTTCGTTGAGCGACGAGGAGTATAATCTGATATCGATATATATGAAAAAGTATAAGATTTCCAATAAATCGCGCTGGTTGCGAGAAACTGTGTTGGCTCATGTGCTCAAGAATTTAGAACTGGATTATCCTACTCTTTTCGGAGAAAACGAAATGCGCCGATGACAACACCCATACTTAATGATGAATCGTTTATGCGTCAGGCTCTTAACGAAGCCCAATATGCGTACCAAAAAGACGAAGTGCCTATTGGGGCAGTAGTGGTTTGTCAGAACCGAATCATAGCCCGTGCGCACAACCTCACCGAAACATTAAACGATGTAACTGCTCATGCCGAAATGCAGGCTATAACTGCTGCTGCAAATGTATTGGGTGGAAAGTACTTGATTGACTGCACTCTCTATGTAACCGTAGAGCCTTGCCCCATGTGTGCAGGAGCTTTAGGCTGGTCGCAAATTTCTCGAATTATATATGGGGCAACCGATCCCAAAAGGGGTTATTCTCTGATTTCACCAAAATCACTTCATCCTAAGACTACTATTGTCTCCGGTGTATTAGAAAAGGAATGCGCTCAACTGATGCAAAACTTCTTTAAGAGCAAACGTTAGCTCCAGCCAGCCTCTCCAAAGGAGCAGGTGGTGCAGAGAGGGTGTTTTTAACTGATAATTTCGAAACGGGCAAATTTCAGTAACAGTTGCTTTACACCTGTATTTTCGAATTCAACGGTTGCTTTTCGGCTTGCAGCATCCCCTTCTATGGAGGTAACTGTTCCTATCCCAAATCGTTCGTGTTTTATTACTGCCCCTACTTGTATACCGTAAATATCCTTGGTGAGAGGTGTTTTAGGTTCTGCTTTTTGGGCATTCACAAAGTTTGGCTTAGAGTAACCTCTTTCACGCGATGGTGATGGCATTTGTGGACTCTCGAAGATAGAGTTTTCTTTCGATTGTACTTGTCGGAGTTCCTCTTTCTCCTCTCTGTTTTTGCGAACACTGTCCCAAAAACTACCTTGCGTTTGTGACGAAAATCCTCCGATATTGCCGTCCAATACACCGGCATTTGCATTCAAGTACTCACGGTCTATATCTTTTAAGAAACGGCTTGGGTTGCAAGCATCGGTCTTTCCGTTGCGGAAACGGCTCTTGGCATAAGTAAGCATGCAGAACTGTTCGGCTCTTGTAATGGCTACATAAAACAAGCGTCGTTCTTCTTCCAAGCCTCTGGGTTCAGATTTTGTCATTGCCGAGGGAAACAGATCTTCTTCCAAACCGACAACAAATACGTTCTTAAATTCCAGTCCTTTAGAGGCATGAACAGTCATCATAGTTACTTTTTTCTGTTCAACCTCCTTGTCGGTATCCTGATCGCTTAATAACGATACTTCCGATAAGAAATCAATCAGGCTGATGTTTTGCTCACCTTCCTCCATTCTCGATTCGCAGAATTCGTGGATGCCGCCCAAAAGTTCCTGCAAGTTTTCCTGACGGCTCATGCCTTCAGGAGTTTGGTCTTGATATGCTTCTCGGGCGATACCGGTTTCTTTGACTATTTTGCTGGCTATTTCGTATGCTGATGCAACGGGCAATTCTTTAATAAATTCATCTATCAGAATATGAAAATCTTCCAGCTTTTTGGCTGTTCCTGCATTTACATTCAAGTTGTGAGCTAGTGGGTCGTTTATAACCTCCCATAAACTAAGATTATGGAGTTGGGCAGTTTCTGCCACTTTGCCCACCGTGGTATTACCTATTCCACGAGTTGGATAATTGATAATGCGTTTAAATGCCTCCTCATCTTTGGGGTTGACTACCATACGAAAATAGGCGATAACATCTTTAATTTCCTTTCGTTGATAAAAAGACAATCCACCATAAATACGGTAAGGTATATTTTTCTTCCGAAGCGATTCTTCAAAGACACGTGATTGTGCATTGGTTCTGTACAGAATTACAAAATCGCTGTACGACGACTCCTTGTTGCGGCGCAGGTCTTGTATTTTATTGGCAACGATAACACCCTCTTCGAAGTCCGAAAAAGCACTGGCTACTTCGAGTTTTTCGCCTACTTGATTTTCCGAAAATACATTCTTCTGTATTTGCTCTTTGTTTTGTTTGATAAGGCTGTTGGCAGCGTTTACAATATTTTGGGTCGACCGGTAATTCTGTTCGAGCTTAAATATACGTGCTTCGGGATAATTGCCCTTGTAATTGAGTATATTATCGATATTTGCCCCCCGAAACGAGTAGATACTTTGAGCATCGTCGCCCACCACGCATACCCGGTGATGCGCATCGGCAAGTTGTTTAATTACAAGGTATTGGGCAAAGTTAGTATCTTGATACTCATCTACTAGAATAAACTGAAATCTGTCCTGATAGTTTTTTAATACTTCGGGATAATCTCTGAACAGTCGGTTGGTATAATATAGCAAGTCGTCAAAATCCATTGTATTAGACGCTTGCAGACGTGCATTGTATGTTCTGTAAATATCCCTTACCATGGGAATTTTGGCTTTGATGTCGTATTCTTGCATCTCCCGGCTTTGTGCATAAGCTACAGGCGATACGAGGGCATTCTTGGCATTCGATATCATCGACTGTATGCGGGCAGGTTTGTACACCTTATCATCCAACTGATATTCTTTGATAATGGTTTTTATCAGATTGCGTGAATCGGCTGAGTCGAAGATGGTAAAGTTGTGAGTGAAGCCTATCTTCTCGGCTTCGGTTCTAAGGATTCTCGAAAATATGGAGTGAAAGGTACCCATCCATAAGCGACGTGCAACACTTTCGCCCATCAATTGGGCTATACGAGCTTTCATCTCGCGAGCCGCTTTATTGGTAAAAGTTAATGCCAATATATTGTAAGGAGGAAGCCCCAAATGCAACAGATAAGCAATTTTGTAAGTGAGTACACGTGTTTTGCCCGATCCGGCTCCGGCTATAACCAAAGAAGGACCGTCGTTATACTCAACAGCTTGACGTTGCGATCCGTTGAGTTCTTTCAGTAGATTATCCATTTTCATATATGAGGCAAAGATACATAATGCAACAAACCCACTGAAACAAATCGGGTAAATTTATTTCGGTGGGCTTGTTGAGAAGTTTCGATTCCTTTAGAAGGACGATACACCTCCGCTGCCTTTTATAATTTTGCTGATATTTTTGGGAGTTCCTTTGTATTTGATACTTCCGCTACCGTTGATTGCAACCGACAGATTGTCAGTGGTATATACTTTGGCGCTTCCCGATCCGCTAATAGCACAGTTTGTTTCTTTGGTAGTTAGATCCGACGCATTTATACTACCGCTTCCTTTTATGGCAATATTGCTTTTGGCAGCACTACCTCCGACTTTAACGCTTCCCGATCCCCCTATAGCAATATTCAGTTGATCGCATTTAATTTTTTCAGCCGATAAACTTCCCGATCCGTCTATGGCAATATTTAATGACGGTGATGTTAATTGATTTTGTAGTGTAATACTTCCCGAACTATCTAGGCTCACGTCCGAAAGTGATGTAGAATTGGTGTAAACCTTAAATTTAGATGGGTTTATATTCTTGCCAGCCAATTTGATCATCAGACTTCCGTCTTTAACATCAGCTTGTACGTATTGTTGCAGATTTTCAT
>JAVBJR010000291.1:0-4008 GCA_031546965.1 Dysgonomonas sp. | reverse complement strand
AACAATTTAACTTTGAAATCCATAATGGCGCTGCGATGGGTTTCATCTAACTGTGGCCAGGCCAAATATTTTATGAAAACTGATGACGATATATTTTTAAACACCAAACTCATTGTCAAATTCCTGGCTGATTTTGGAAGACCAAGATGGATAGCGGGTATGTACATAATTAATTGCTAGTATGTTATATAGAACATATGTATAATTAAATATGCAATGACTTTCCAGGATGCATCAAGCAATATACTGCACCAAAACCCATCAGACCTGGATTTCCCAGTGCAAATTTACCATTTGCCGGACATCCAAATTTTGTTGCCGGAGCGGGTTACGTAATATCATCTGACATTTTGGCGGGAATCACACAAATTGCATTGCAAATCCCATTGGTGCCCGTCGAAGATGCCTTCGTAACTGCGTATTGTTCTAGACATCTTGGAATTGTACCAATGCATTACGGTCAGTTCAGTTGCGGTGAAATTCTAAGACACAATTGTTACATGAAGACCAATTTTGTCGGCCATCACATCACACCGGGCAGACAATACGAAATTTGGAAGGACTTGCAAAATGATCAAATTGATTGCATTCAAAGGTAATAAACTAATCGATGAAATGGTATCAATTATATTATTTATCAAGAAGAATTTTATGCGCAACACGAATAAAACCCATGCAGGACCGCAAATATTTTCCGTTATAAACAGGTTTCTGTTATTTTATTATGGAGACTGCCTCCAAGGGACTAAAAAGGCTTCGGTTTTTGACAGGTTCCGGTTTAGACAGGTTTCACTGTATTTGAAGCAAATGTACATAGTGTGTTACACCAATGTACACATACGTTATGCATTACCCCCGCATGACACAAATACTTGTGTCCTACCAGCGCATCACCGATCTTCATTACATCACCGTGCCGGTGTAAATTTTTGTTAGTTTCGCTTAGTTTATTAGGTTAGGTTGGTTAAATTATATTTAAAGTTTGGTTAGGTTTCTTTAGATTAGATTAGGATGATGATCCGGAAAGTGATTAGGAAGATCTGTCGCGAATGGCGTTCCATACAGCACGAACCAATCGGCGCTGTGAACGGGGTTGGCCATATTCTGTATATACTGTACTTGTTCTTTAGTCCGCAAGGGGCGCTCCGCCGAGTCTGAACGTTACTTGCGAGCGTTGGACGCCAATTTCAAACAAGGTTTAATGGCACTTTGAATCTTTTAATTCGTGGATATATTGCTTTCAGGAAACATGACAGAAGCAATCTGCAAATTACTTTTCGATTCTTCATCCGATAGCGAAGAGGAATTTGCTCTGCGTACGTATTTGCTTGGGAAATTTGCAAACTTAAATTGCGCTTCATATTTAACATTTCCGTTACTCAAAATTTTCAGTTCTCCAGAAATTGACCGTCAGTGGAAAGAAGAAAAAGTGCATCAAATCGCGTCCAAAGTATGCCAATTGATTTGTTTAACTCGTGAAAAAAACGTATAGCGACTATGGTTATTGATACAGATTTCAATAATTATTATAGGTTTGATGGGGATGAAAACAAAGTCTCAAGTTCACCGTCGGAAAATATTTTCACTGCACCATTAAAGCAAGAAATTTACCAAAACAAGAGGAAGAAATTGACCGAACACGTTGAAAATAATCAATTTCCAATGAAACCTGAGAGTACATCGCAAAATTTCGAGATTAAAATTGACAAGGTAATAAATTAAACTATTTTGGAAGTTTTATATAAACTGAATGTTTTGTGGCCTTGCACATAAAAAATATTAAAGATTATCTTGATTTTTTGAGTCCTATATAATTTACTCTGTTATTTCTTTGCCATTATACTTATAGTGCAAATTTGGGAAAACAGCATATTGATTTCTAGGAAATATTTAAAAATTTCACTAACAGCTGTTGTGAAATACTAGTATTTCACAAGTTTGGTTAAGTTTTTGCAAGGCTTGCATTACATCTGTTTTCTTTGATTATAATTGTTTCAAACGTTCAATGTATTATTAGTATTTCAATATGCCCATAAACCTAGTCCTGCGCAACGTATACGTAATAAATAAATTATCATGATGAAATTAATGCAATATAATATTTTTGCGTACAGGGTGTACCTACCAGCTGTCCACGTAACTTCAAATTCGCCTCCGATGACGAAGAAATGTTCATCACGCCGGTTAAACCATTCAAGAAACTCGAATTAACTTCGCAACCGCCCCGCAGCCAAGGTACGCAGAAGTACGCGACTCCGACGCATCGCTGGATGGACACGGCCACCGTCCCATCCCGGGAGCAGATAGACCTTCATGCGCGGTTCCTCGAATCCTTGTCCACCGGACAGCCATCGACCACTCCTTCGTTGCAAACATTGGTGTCCGGCTTTCCACATAATCGACAAGAATTGTCGGCGCACCTCTACAAATTGTTCAACCAGATTGTGTTCTCGGATCAAGTAATAAGCAACTACTTTTGTACTTACTTGGTGTGAAAGTAATATTCAAGGTTCATGCCACTTAAGGAAACCTGAAAAATCTAGATAACCCAGGAAATTTAGGTTTTAGCTAAAAATTGAGGGAAAACTCTGATTTTTTTTATTTATTTTTGTTAATTGCCAAAAAAACCTGGAAAACTCCTCAGGGAAATTCATATAAATATACATGTGATATGCGATTTGAATGCGTTTTAAATGAATATTATCTACATAAATGGTTGTATAGTAATAGAACTATTTTATCTGCATATTAGGAACTTGGAAAACTCATTGAAAATGGTAATCACAGATTGGTATGAACAAGATGAATCATGTAAATTCAAAGTGTCATTAGTGATTACTACCATAATATTCCTGATATTTTCCCTAGCTGTACAATGTACATATATTTAAGATTTGAGTATAATTAGAAATATGATTTACAATGGAACCTTGTTTTACGAGAATTTCGCAAGACGAGCAAAAGTTGACAATTTCCTGTATTTCATTATAAGATTGTCTACTAACACTTTTATTCTTCTAAATAATTGTCCTGATGATCATTATTAATATTTTTAGCTGCCTAAGGATATGGCGATCGTTTGGAATTCAAGATTAACAAGTTGCGCGGGAAGGTGTGTCTTCCGAATTTGTAAGACCACGAAAGTCAAACGTGCGCACATTGAACTATCTACGAAAGTGATCAGCAATGCAGGTGATTAAAATGACATCGTACTAAATATCGGGTTTCAGCTGCTCTTTTATAGCTTTATATGGGAATTGTTTTGTAGCGCAAACGCGGGATACGGTGATCCACGAGATGTGCCACGCCGCGACTTGGATCATCAACGAAGTCCGAGAGTCACATGGCTATTACTGGAAATATTGGTAAAGTATTGAACGATATTATAAAGGGTGTCTACTATCATATGGGAATTTCCACGAATTCTCGTTAAATTTACGTGTTTTAGAACAGTGAAAATGTGACATTTTCTGTCGATGATGGATAATGTTGCCGATTTTATTACTAACTTTGTTTGAAACACACGATCAATGTATTAATCCACTTTTGATTTTAAAATAATCCTGAAATTTGTTGGATAAATCATCGTATGCCTTGCTATAATATGAATCAAAATTTGTTTGTAAATTGAGTTTATTTTATAAATGGCCATAAAAATCCTGGAAATTAATGAAAATTTACCAATGTTTTCAGTAGATACCCTGTTATACGGATTTAGTTTAATTAGATCATGATGTTCATATGCTAAGTTAGTGAAAATTTTAGGGCAACAAGAGCTACGAAAATATTCCCGTCGATGCCACCGATCACCAGGTGTCACAATTACAAGTAACTCCGAACAATTTGTGTTTTGACATATACTAATAGTGTTAGTATAATTATATCGGTGAAAACCGTGTAATATAGTTAATCATACATTTAATAAATTAAATTTTCTATACACTAAAAAACAAACCAGGACTGTCGAAAACAAAGGGGGGGGGCTTATAACGGTTCATACCACTCAGG
>JAVBJR010000277.1:0-10650 GCA_031546965.1 Dysgonomonas sp. | reverse complement strand
CCACCCGGGACTAGCCCGGCCAGGCGCCGCCTATGCCGACGGCCCCGGCATGGTGCACGACGACTCCCGGCACCTGCCTGACTTCTCTTCTCATCACGTGAGTATGGTTTTTCAAGACGGAAGTGCGACTAGTCCCGACAGAGGAGGCGTAGGGAGGCGGGGAGCCGGGGGAGGGGGCGAACGGGGGTGGGGCGAGACAACCCTACAAGGTCATCGCATGAAAAACTCTTCATCCGGTCTGCCACCGTATGACGTCACATCATGCATTTCCTTTTTCTTCTCCTTCTAAATAAAACCAACCCAACAAGGAAATGCTACATTTGGTACAAATAACCTATTGTCGCTACTCCATCTTGCATTCATCCATTCCATTTTCCTATCTTTTAATCTCTTCCTCTCTTTTTTTCTTTCTCCAAAAACAAATAAACGAAATCCTCGGATTATACGAGCAAAGCAGCCACGTATCTCTCTTAAAACTCGTCCTATTGTCGCGACACCTATCGAGACAATATGACCTTACAAGGTGACACGTGCAAATCCGGATTTAAAAATTACCCGACCGGCGCCATTCGATGGCCCCATAGAGACGAGCAAGGTCATTTCGTGAACTGAGTCACCCCCTTCTAGTTCGGCTTCCCGCCACACACGCAACCGGAAGTGCTGGCGCCGCCATTGACTAAGGTACCACCACCACGTGGTAAGAAGGCTTGCCATACGGATCCTGTTTCTTTCTCCTCTTTTTTTTTATTCCTCAAGTAAAATTTCACAAGGAGAAGAAGAAAAAAACAAGAATGTCAATTTTAGTCCTGCTGACAGCCGTTGGTGGCGCTTATAGCTCGCATACCATCTGTAAATATCCCCAACCACATTCTACACCCTGAACTGAAATTTTTAGCCTGGGATGATCTTTCTTTCGTTCTCCAATCGACCAATTACAGGAGACCATTCGGCCTAAATAACTCCGCAGCGCCCTACTGGTGGCAAAACTCATAACTGCACAGTCAACCCTGAATTTTTAGACCAATGATAATGATGCATGTTAAAAACAACTATTATAGGAAACCTGTCTATTGTGGAAACGTTTTTGGTCTCTTGAGATTCCACCATAGACAGGTTTCACTGGATAATAACGCATCGAATCGAGGAAAATCGATTTCGATCGCCAGGTGGCGCTGCAAAACCGACCGCTGCTATCATCTTTGGCCTAGTTAATCGAGTGGCACGTAATTTTCAACAGTTGCACGGTTGGTTTATCAAACCAAGTTGTATTAAAAAAAGAAAACGACATAACGTTTCTCACTTCTGATACCAGGTGGCGTGATGGATAAATCTTATTGCGTGTGTCTGGAAACGAAAACGACTAAATAAGTAATAGGCTATCGAGACGCCAAGAGCCAATAAGGTAATAACGGTAATCATTGGTCGTTATTACTAGCATTTGGGTAGGAAGAGGCAAGGTGAAAGCGCAATTATTCATGAAAATGTAAAAGAGCGCGGCCGGATAAACGGGCGGCGTGGGCGTGGCCTGTACGGAAACGCGTGCAAAATGCAACTTTTGTTTGCGTTGTGCGTTAAGTTAAGCCCATCGCAATCACTTACCAACACCATTTACACTCGACCAACCAAACCACCCCTCGAGTGGGACGAGGGTGTTAAAGGATCCGCTCTGATCACCATTATTTAGGGAAAACATGGGCGGTAACCGACTAAACCTTCCCCCCCAGTGACGTCACGCTAAATCTCCATCTTCATCGATCCGTTTATACACACCATACCTACACCCAAATGGCTCTAATATAGCATCCCAATAAAACTGAGCGTTCAAAATGAATATTCTTAAAACCAACTAATGTACACCGGTGGTACACGTGGCAAACAAGTTTACATCTCTTGTTCATCTGCATTATAAACGTAAAAAGAAAAGAAAAGAAGACCAAAACCACCACAGGAAAAATAAAAAATAAAAATAAAAGGAAAAAAAAATGACTTTTGTTAACTTTTTCCTTTCAGGTATTCACTTTGAGGTTTTACGAGGTCGTTGTTAAAATGTTGCCTGAAACTAGACAACTGCTAACGCAAAATGTGTGTAAAAACTTGCACAGAATAGGCCCCATGTCAACCAAATAATAAAACGAGAATTTTTCCTGAAAAAAAAAAGGGGGGGGGAAAAGAAACAAGAAAATGGCGTGGGAAAAATTACTCAATACCACTGAAAAACCATTACTTCCAACATAATCCACTCTGTATAGCATACAAGAGCATTCCATGTCAATGTTACCCCCAAATGAACACTGTAAACTCTGTTTCAACCGGAATAAGTTACCAGGGAGCGTCTGTAAATTATGTCCCCCAGGTAAGACATTTTATTGGCATTACATTTAACGTCATTTGGGTATGCTCCCTTAGCATAAACGTACTTTCAAAGTGAACTGACAGATTGAAGTTAGTGTGTTTTTGGGCCTGTGCAGAGGCTAGGAGGGGAAAATTATAGAATGGAGAGTTGGTTCCATCATATGAAGTGGGGAAGCCACCTGTATATAGCCCATAGGCATTTAGCACGTTTTGGGGCAAGTGGCATGCCATACGCACTGTCCCGGATGTAAATTGTAACAGTGTGAGGACTTTTGAGGACCTATTATAGTGTAAATTTGCTAATTTTTATATAAAAAAAAACGAATCGGTGGAAAAATAAAAAAATTGGACATATGCAAATACAATCATGTTGTTCATGTATAGGAAATTTTTCAGAGAAATCGGTTGCAAAAAATTTACCCTGTCAGTTCACCTTTAAGGTATTAAAATTGATAGGATAAACTTACACATGTTTAGAATGTCTAGTTTGTAGGGGAAACGGGGGGGGGGGACCTTGACCCTTGACATTTGAGCAAATAAAACAGTGCAGTAATCTGCCAACAAACGTAACCGGATTATGTAGTTTTTGGCAACACGACCACGTGGTCCATCGCGTGACGATCGGGTTACCTACGTCTCAATTCTCAATTTTAATGTTAACATAACCAATTACCACTTATCCGTATGACCACTCCCCCAAAGCACACTTAAAACACTTCACGCAACACACGCCCCCAATTAACAAATGCAGCCAATGAAAACGCCGAATATCAAATCAAAGACATGTCCTACCTGAGTATTCAAGCTTACAAAGTCAAACTTGTCTTGGAACAGGCGCAGGAACTGAGAAACGAAAGCACTTTCCCACATCCCCCGTATGCTTTCGTACGGATTACTATCTAAAATAAAAACAGAGAAACAAATAAGCAATCATTAGTACATATACGCATTTTCCTGTGAATAATTAATTCGCAGCCTTTCCGCGGCGCGCCATCTGTTATCGGAAAACGGAAACAAGAAACATTTACGAATACACATTTCATATTTGTCTTTGCAAAAAGATAAACAAGTTTACTACAGGTAGCAAGTGATGTTTACACACAGCCAATATAATTTCAAAACCAACAAAGCCGTTGGAAACGAGTCAAAATCGAACGTCGTTCAAATTGAATTTGAAAACTAACCGGTAATTGCGCAGTGTGACACGCTGCCTATTGTAATCCCCGGGTGCGTTTTCAATGGCGGTACGTAAACCCAGTATGGAATAACAGAAGGAACGAAACAACAATGTAGTAGTCATTAACACAATCGAGTTAAACTGTGGCTCTTAATTACCAGTCTCATCAGTGGAACAACTTGCCAACAATATGATAATAACTTGGTTCGCTTCTGTGTGGTTATGTATTCAATTATGAAACAAATAAATTACAACCAGCACGGTACTTTTGAAACACCCTTTATACTAGACACACGCTAGTGTGCGGAGTCGGTCACGTGTGCAAATGGCGAATTTGACTCGTAATTTTATCGCTTATTATCTCTGTTGTATGTTTATAAAACCGCGTTGTTGAAGGCGGCAGCCCGGAAAACCGCTTTAGATAACCAGCAAAAATTCACAAATCTACGTAAAATCAAACGTGAAAAAACAACCGTCACGTGACGTAATTAACCACGCCCCCAGCCACTCCAAAATCAATAATTTTACCCCCTTCTGACAAAATATCCACGAAGATCGGCAAAACCCCTTCCCCAAACGTCCATATCGCCCTCTATCGGCAGAATGAGAACTTCTCTAACAAGCTGTTTTTGTTTTGTTGTTGTTTTTTTTTTTGTTTCTTGCATTTCCCGTTTAGCACCACCAGAGGGCGTAGCATACATTTTGATACATCACAAGTCAGGTGCGCTAATTAGGATAATATGCGTAGAAAAGCATGGAGACCGTCACTAACAATTTCAGGGAAACATAATTGCCAATTTGCACACATAGATGGCGCAACGGGAAGCGTTTTGTAACACATATTTGGTCCCCCTACATAAGGTTACACAGTTCATTTCGTCGCAATGTTTCTGCCATATTCAATTCATCACACTTGATTCAGGCTGGGGTCACACGAGCGTATGAAAACGGACAGCTTTTTGCCGGTCACACGAACGTCGACGTCCGTCAAAATTTACGCACGTGTGTCGTCCGTAATGCGCATTATTTTTAAGAGCAATAAACGTGTTCATGTAAATGTTATTATCAAAATCAAACTATAATTTGAAACGTGATACCCAGTATTAATTAAAATGAAATACTGTATGTCATTTCATGATTTGCTATGTGATTTATTGATTTTAAAAGATTTTACCTCTTGTACACTATCAAATTTATTTTCAGTGGAATTTCTGTAACGTGCGTCTAGACACCCACCCAAACATCTTTGGCACGTTTTAATGCAATGACTACGTAATCTTAATCATTGTTTAAAACGTTTTTTTAAGCAACGCAACAAGCAGCGCCATCTATCAGTACGGTTTTGCAATCATCGTTCTAGAATTTTAGTTCGAAATTTCGCCACGGCAGGCGCTCTCACGTTTATCGAACGCTGAACGGGCGCAACTCGTCTATACAGTGGCATGGGAGTGCGTTGATCCCTACCGAAATGTCCCGAATGTGTCAAAATGTAACAGGTAGTATAAGTAGGCGAGGTTGAGCAATTAAAAAGGTAATCTGCCGCCTGGGAAAAATCGATAAAGTGGATCGACAGAGCAGACCACATAGGCGGTCAAGTCTTTGTAGAGAGAGAGACAGAGAGAGAGAAACAGAGAGGGGTTGGTTGATGTCACCGACTTTCGACAACAAACCACACCCACACGTACACACTGTCGTCAAATTCGACATTTCGAATGTTTTGAAGCCCGGCTGGGCGAACGCAACAAACACCTTGCGGCTACTTTTCTCTTTCCCACTTCTTCCACTCGTAAGAATAAGAAGACCACATCTAGCCGCTGTGTGGCCTTGGTTTTCAACTGCAACAACCAGAAAGAGGGGGGAAAACGGACATTGGAGAGAAAAAAAAAGAAGGGGAAAAAAAGATGAAAAGCAAAACAAAGATGGCCGACTTCTAGACTCGCTCCGCACTTGCTTTGCAACTTCGCAACAGACAACGTCCCCCACACCCCCCTTTCCTCCACACAACACACACACACACACATACATACACAGAAAGAAATGAGAAAGAAAAAAACAACAACATTCATCGACTTTTCTCGTAAAACTTCATCAGCCTCCCGGTTTTTCAGAACCCGACCGCCAGGGGGCGTCTGTCTGTTCCAGTGAATCCCTATTATTTTTCTCTTTTACCTATCGTTTCATCAAGTTTCATCGTCCGAAATGTATATACTAAATAAAAAATTGTTTAAATATACATTCCAGCACGTTCTAATAGCTCAGTTCAATAAATACAGGGTGAATCTAAAATCGCAATACGTGTGAATTAATTAATTAATTACACAGAGGGGATTTTGTGAATGAAGTAGCCATTTGTAATCAAACAAACAATGCATATAATGAAGTGCTCACCGGAAATTGCATAATACTATTATGACAATTACTGCTCATTTTTGGTATTATGTAACCGGTAAAAATTCACGTCTTATTAAACGAAAATTGTAATTAAGAAATTATTGTGCAATATTAATAATTTCATTTATCTTTTTCACCTAATAACAAATAAATGGTTGTGATTTTAATTACTAACTTTTATCAGTTTTATTACCATTTTTATATAAAAAATAACTTACATATATCAGTAAAATATTCACATCAATTAATGAAAATATCTATAATCTACATTTTCCTCATTAATAGATAATTGTATGAGAAAATCACGCTACCCAGTCACTAAATAATATTTTTACACTTGTATTACTTTCAAAAATAAAATCCTTCATTATGAACTGGCCTATTTTTTTCCCAAACTTCTTTTCTTTTTAATATTTCCACGAATTAAAATTACGAGTTCGCATTGCATAAATATAAAACCTGTTCTAATTTTTACATTTTACACTTGTAAGTTTAAAAAAAGAAAAAAAGCAATGTGCTGAACTAATACAGAAAAGCTGACAACCCTAGTATAACATGACACTATCACTTCAGTTGTTTTTAAAATAACTACTAAAAATATATCATTAAAAATTGTTTTTAAAATTCCACTGAAAATGTGAAGCAAAAGTACACATTCAAAAGGGTGCACAGCTGTTTAAAAAAATATTACTTAATAATCTCCAACTTCCCAAATAAAAATTTACAACTTCCTGATATTTCAAAAACTATTTTTGAACATTTTCCAATAAATTGGATTTTTCCGGCAAAGTGTAAAAAATTTAGATAAATTAATCTGTGAAAAATGGTTCACTGCAATTCCCACAATAATCACTACTGGATAAATATTGACAGACATTTGTAAGTCGATCATCACCTGTGCAACTTGACCTAATCAACAATATCTGCCTTCACACCTGTGTACACAGACACATCAGCTTTAAAAACAAATTTAACCCTTCTGAAATCGTAAATTGAGTTTCACATGTCCAAAACAAAATCCACGAATATTATTTCCTATATTTTACTTGTATTTTATTTCGATCCCAGAAACAAAAACTAGCAACTTGATCACTTGTGTCATTTGACAAATTCACTGCAACACCTTCACCTTAAAAAGTAATTTGTAACTTGATCACCTGCGTAACTTGACCACCGATCCGGCCGAAATTGAATTTTTGGTACTTCGTTTACGTTTAAAAACCAATTAGAAATTCCAAACCGTAATTTCCGCTGCTAAAAATACGAAATCGAGGTTTCTATACAGACAATGTGGGAGAATGTGAATATTTAATGGTAACAAAAACAATGGAAAGTAACGCAATCCTTTCTTTTCAAGTTGACCGACGGTAATTGCGCAAGTTGACCGGCTACGGAACTGCGGAGCAAGCGGTCAAGTTACGCAGGTTGGCCGCCAATCCTTCGCATCGTTCCGTTCGCATTTAGGCTTACCTTGTGTTTTGGCTTTCCTTGGCATCTTCCTACGCTTTCACCTATTATTTGCCAGCCTTCTTGGCGGTGCTTCTGCTTTTGGTGGCGACTCCTCCATGTTGGAATAGTCATGTTTTAATCATGTGATTGAGCGACTCGATCCCATTCGCCCTGTACATAGTTTTTGGGACATGCACCACAAAAATCACTTCGCAGACTCGGTCGTCACGCACTTTTTTTTCCTTTCCTTCTTTTCGTTACCTGCGCACACGACCGACCGACCCCCAACCGAGATGCCGATAATCCAGTGCCGATAAAAGACCACGAAAAGCCAGCGAGCGATCCGTTCGCTTCTTTCGCTCGACACAGAACGGCCTAGTTAGTACCGAAGATCCTCACCGGCGGCGCTGCATAGCTGCTGCTCGAATACAATCCCCATTTTTTTGTGGTCGAACGTCGTTCCCGCGCGCGTCGCTCCTACAGCAGACTCACTCGATGCACTAAAACAAACACTTTTCCTGAAGTAATCCTTTCTGCGAACGTGTCCCACAGATTGTCCGTTCGCTTATCGAGCCGTGTCGGCGAGCGTTATTCGCAAAACGAGACGATTAACACGCTGCCACGTTGAGCAAGTGGCGCGCGACAGCACGCACAAAGGCCGCTTCATCGCTTCGTCAAACGTGAAGATTGCGGTAGCGGCCGCAACCGCTACTTCAAGTGTTTCGCCTCCGTACGGTCAATTGAATTTTGACCGCCATTTTGAGTCGTGCGGCCTACTCTGATAGGTCAACATATACATATTGGGAGGAGCCTCAATGCACTTGGCTTCAAAATGTCGCGCGGATCGAATTCGCTGCATACTATCATCCGATCCGCACCGTTCTCTCTCTGAAAGATTATCCTTTGCCAAACTTGAATAAAAGCACAATCTTATATCATTCATCCATTTCATGATAAGATGACGGCCGGTAAATGAAGAGAACAACTTTCGCACTGCAAAAGCGAATCAGAATAGATCCTCATTTGTATACTTATATGTCGTTTGTAATCGCGCCATCTGGTGACAATGAAAAATACTAAAAAAAAATAGTTTCAGTTTGCAGTTTCATTCATTATCCGAATCAATCCAGTTTTCCAGCTTGTTTTGTTAGATTGTTATCACAATTCTGTGACATCCAAAGTCCGAACATTTCTCCAATGTTCAGACAAAAATTGAATATTAAAATGAATCTTAATTAGTTCTGCATCTACCTACTAGATGGCAGCATGTCCGTTGCCCCGTTTAAAACATTTTTTTTAGTTGCGCTAACTATTTTTTTTTATTTTTTGCATGCACTAAATGAAATGATTAAATCTGATTACGAGTGACGTCTGCATCTCGAGTTTCAGATAATTTTTAATGAACGATCGTGTACATTTTCCGCGAAATTTCCAGATTGAGCGGTAAAAGTACAAGGGATAGTTGGCAGAGTTTGGCAACATTATTTATCGCAACAAGAGGGGTTGAACAGCTGTTGTACGCCACTTGCAATCCTCTTTGTCTTGCAAATTACATTTATTAGTTGGCCAAGTTGCCCTTTGATCATTGCATCATTCAAAATAGAAGAAGCGATTTATTTGTGGACGAAATTTTGACGGAAATGGCGCAACAACTCCGCCGTTTCAAGGAAAGGCGACCATTTGGTAAACAAATGCGTCATCACTCTTTTTTTTAACAATTCAAAACGTTGTTTCAATCATGTCAATAATCGCAACCCATAATATAGTTTCTGTTTGCACCGTGAAATTGCTTTAAATCTTGTTATATTGTGATCAAATCTAAAAACGCATTTTGATATTGCATGCATCTAATTCTCGTGCAATATTTGATCACGCGACTCGTAGGCAGAACGTTGTGACGCCATAATTTGTTGCGCGCCGTTCAAACACCTGCAACAAACTCGCAAAGGCGGGTGTTTTTATCGTTCTATTGTAGTGAAAATAAGAAAAGCGACATGGATGATGCCCTAGCTTTTTTGGGGATTATTCAACCGTGAAGTGATTTGTCTTTTAACTGTTTATTGATGGTTGTCACTCGCCTGGAAAACAAAGATTTAAGGGGAAAAAATTGTTTGTTGTGGGCATATCAAAGTTGTTGAACCTTGGACTATATGGTGCAAAACGAACAATAATAATGTCACCATGTCGGGATTTAATTTAATGCTATGAAATTTTTAAATCGGTGTGTGTGACTTGCAGAATGTAGCCAAGGTCGGGGAAATTAATAAAGATGTTTTGAGTAAGAGGAAAATAATATAATAATAATAATATAAAATTGCAGCTGTGGCACTTAAAAGTTTTCAAATTTACATCTATTAAATTTAAATTTCACTTCACTTGCTAATTAAAAATTGGATACGTTTATTGTGACGTGTTAAACTTTTGTACATTGTTATTTAATGTATACTTACATTCAAATGCAGTCTAATAATTACATATTCAATGTTCGGGTGTCTACTGATACTGGAAATGTTTTGTTGTCCTTGAAATCCTTGAATTTTTTCTTAATCCTGGGAAATGTATTACACTTCACATATGGAAAAAATAACAATTAAGCATGAGACTTTTGAAATTGAGTGGTTCATTTCACTTATTCTTCAGTTTTTAAGGGATTAATATAGTTTGTTATGTAACTATCTTTCACTTTATGTATTTTGTGTCCTGGAAAAAGTTAGAAATATCCTTAAAAATACTGGAAATGTACTAGAATTTTGAAATGAAAGTTTATAGTAAACACCCTGATGTCATAATTTGATTGAGATTACATTTTCGTGCCTTACAAATCTAAAACTAATTGTATTTTATAACAGATCAAAGAACCAGAGATGTCGCTTGCATCCGCGATCAGCATCCCGACAAGATCCCGGTAATTTCTCCATTTCACAAACCGACAACTTGCATGTATTTACATTTAACTTTTTCGCTTTGCAACAGGTCATCATTGAACGTTTGCAGAACGAGAAGCAGTTACCTGTACTTGAGAAGACAAAGTATTTGGTGCCCAGCCACATAACCGTCGGCGAATTGGTGAAGATTGTCCGGTAAAGTACTCCGTACTTGTGTACACGATAAGCAAAGTTGTCACTTATTCCTCCATCTGGTAACAACGTGTTTTCATTGTTCAGACGACGACTTCAACTTCATCCCAACCAGGCCTTCTTCCTTCTCATCAACCAAAGGAGCATCGCAAGCGTATCGCTCACCCTGGCCGAACTCTACACCGCGGAGAAAGACAAAGATGG
>JAVBJR010001281.1:0-4204 GCA_031546965.1 Dysgonomonas sp. | reverse complement strand
ACTGGAGTAAAAGAGACACGTGATGACCATAACCGCTGCACGCGAGAGGCGACAGTTTTAATTGTCTGACGTCAGATATCGACAAAACAGCACCGTGAAATGCTATAGCATAGTGCTGAGGCCATGACCGAAGCAATCTTTCCTATTCTTGCCAAGGCGAAAATCACTCGCCCAGAGCATTTCCCTTCTACTGCTAACGGAAGCTTAAAGACCTACCACCAGTTATATAGCCGGATTTGCTTTTATGACAATTGGCTGGCAGCTAAAGGAAATCACGCATGTCATGCTCAGTTGTTTAGCTGACCACTTTAGTTCATGACTTGGGACTTGGAGGTTGGGCATTCGAAATAAATGTAACACTGCATGATCTATGGAAATTACTATCAGCAGTTTAAATTTTCTAAATAGTTTATGAAAATCTGGATATATTGCTGCAATGTAATTTACAATTTGTTATGTCACAAAAACAAGGCGACAATCGTAGTAGAGCAAGTTTTTGGTACTGCCCATTTAAAGTTTTCTACACTGCACTACAAACCGGAAATGCAGAGAAACGCTTCTACACTAATCTGGGAAACTATAGAAACAGAACTGTGACCATTTGCACTCCGCTGACGGTAGTCCATAAAATAAAACGCAATTGAAAACGTGAGCAGATTATATAAGTTGCCACTTTCTTGTTTTATAAGTAGACTTGTCTGCAGGGGGCTTCATTCGTTTAGCAATCATGGAAATGGTAAGCATTAGGCAACTAATCAAATATAATCCAGAAGATTGAAAAATTAGAGGTCAAACATTCTCACATAATAGCAAGGGCTTTAGTTTTATGCCCGATTTGGCCAAACTGGAATATGACGATGGGAAAGAACCTAATTGGGAGACTAATTCCTCCAGAAAACAGGAACAAAATCACGGTTTTCCGCTTGAGTTCAGATAATTTCAACTATACATGGTCGATTTCCGGTTTTTGCATTGCATATATACGTATTACATGCATATTTCTACAGATGTGAACCTTAGTTTTTCACACCTATTCACGGAAATTAGAGCATTATTCACATGTAGGGTATAATTTATTACTCCTCATCGCGAAGTTCTCTTTAATATTGCAATGGCAGCCTCAATCTCATAGGGAGAAAAAAAGGACAATATTACATTGCTGCACTTGTACAATATTCTAGTATGATTTTGATGCAACAGCTTCGTAACTTTTTCATGCTTGTAGCTCGCAGCTGTTACACACCCAATACAGACACAAACGGTCTACCAGAGTGAATTAATCAATACATAAATCGATACAATGGAAAATTCCTGACCGTTAAAATTGAGAATATATTGAATGATATGCACTTTTTGAATAGTTCAAACACCAAGCATAATAAGTTTCGACAAGGCAACAGTACTCATTTGTACTCCTTCTGATGTTGAATAAAAGCTGCTTGGATCAGTTCTGCCAAAAGTTTTTTGCAATGTTTCTTTTGCCATTTCGTTTTTATATTTAAATGATTTAATAATTACAGAAGGAATTATGAAAATTATAAGCTATACACGGAAACACCACGATATTTTTACAATACCTATACAACAAAACGTCCTAATATGTGCTGAATTCAACTACCGAAAATCCGCAATGCAATGTAATGATTTGACTTGAAAATTCTACAAAAAAATATGCAGCGCAAATTATACCTTTAGGGGCTCGACTGTACAATTTCCATCAGTACAATGTTGCCTGGCAGATAGAAGCACGATAACTAAACAGTCGATCCCATTAATTGATAACTGTGATTGTTGATTACTTCTGCATGCCATATACGACAGAGGAATAGCCAATCAGGACATACCACTTTCATTCAGTGTTGCAATTATAAAAAGATTCAGTGCTATGAGTGATTAATATAGCTTTGGATGATTACAGTGTTGAACATAGCATCGAATTTCAAATCGAATTTGAAAGCTGTACATGCGAGTGGCTATTAGTTTGTGTGACTCATGCATGCTAGTGTACTGTGAGTTTCACGAAAGACGGCGGTCGAGATGGCCCCTCCCCCGACCTGACTACTGGTTTTTGGGGGTTTGGGTATATTTGAGGCTTGCTGTTGCGTGTTCACCTTTACCCAGTGACGTCATGATTCGGAATGCAGCAGCAAGCTTCAAATACCCAAACCCCCCAAAAAGCAGTAGACAGGTCGGGGAGGGGCCATCTCGACCGCCATCTTTCGTGAAACGCACAGTACATACATATATACATATACATACCGATACATACATACACTTTGTTGATTATAGACATCATTGGATTTGTATATTTGAGGTAACCACATCTCAATTTTAACTGACGTGTAATATATTGTTTATTTTGTGTTTGCAGAATGATGGTACATAATTTTGTACGTGCATTTCAAAGTGATATATACTTATTAAGTGAAACAATATACAGCATAAACATATCTTGCAGTCAGAGGCATTTCACAATTCGCTCCAATGCCAAAATAAAACACGCTGATGCTAAACCCGTTATTAAAATGACAAATATGGCAAAAGTTTCCGAGAATGTAAATTGCTGGAACTTAAAATCCCTTTTGACAACTCTTGACTGCCTTTTGCGGATGATATCGATGATTCCAACTTCTCGCAAGCGTAGAATCCTATTGCCACGTAAAGACATTCATTATTAAAGTTACATAATTATATTTTTGCGGCATCAGAAATGCAAACGTACATTTGCGCCAACATGTTCCTTAAAGAGAAATTGTTAACAGTTTTTATGCTAACTGGAAAGTTTACGTAATCTTTATTTACTGCCGTGATATTGTCGCCGTCAAATATTGGTGCCTGCAGTTGCATTGCAAAAGCAATGCAACTACCGTTATTCACGCATTCCATGGAATCTTGGAAGTTGTTAAGGGTTCCTATTTTCACTTTGTGTAAGCAATCGTATGATGCTTTATGTACTTGAAACTGAAATTGAGAAAGTGAAGTATAAGAATATTGTTTTTGTACCATTCAATGTGAAAAAAGGTAATCCACTCCTCATAAATGGTGAAACCTATTGTACTAAGTTAAATTATCATTGTTATAATAATAATAATAATAATAATAATAATAATAATAATCCTGATGCTAACGGGTTCTATACACTATCAAGTGTGTTAACCCAGGGGCCCCTTCCTATCCCATTCATCAACTTCACAAGCAAGCAAGCGTGCTAACCCGTAGTCCGCAGACCCATATGGGTTGCACGCAAGCATTTTAAATGCACAATTTTGAGGGCCCACAGCGAATCCCTATGAAGGTATTCTAGTTAATTAGAAGACGGGGGAAACCGGAGAACCCGGAGAAAACCCATCGCAAGCTGACAGGATAACTAGAAAAACTCCTTTGCACAAGCTATAGACCCAGGATCGAACCCGGGCCCACAGAGGTACAAGGCGAGTGCTCTAACCACTGCGCCACCAACCGCCCCAAATTATCATTGTTTTCTAAATTAAACATTTGCATTGTAACCTAAACTACATTTATCTGTACGTAAAAAGTTAGTTCAAGAGTAGACCAAGTGCATTGAAAAGCACGAGGCCAGTGAAATATAATGTTGTTACACTGCTTCCACACTCAAGTTGATAAAAAAGATGATTGGTTGGTGGGCAAAGCACAGAGGAAATGAAGGAAGGACAGGTTTTAGAAGACTTACCAGAAAATGAAAGCATGTGTAACTTTCCGCTAATACCAGAATTTTATATCTCTTATGCTCGTTACACGCATCACGAAAATTTTGATACGGTGCAACACGTCTATTTTCTAGTAAGACTACTGAAAATTTAATCAAATAATAATTAGAAATCATGAATAGCAAACAATTTAAAGTGGCAAGGAACCATCTGATGGACAATGTTGGGCCTTGATTCCACTCACCTGAAATAAATTAGAAATTTGTTACACTGCTTCAAATTATGTATCAATTAATTTAAAGGGACAGTCCACTCTAAAATGAAAAAAAAAAAAACAGACGTTGTGCGTAACGAAAAACTACGAAACTTTGCAATTGGATGTGTTAAGAAATTTGCAATAGTTAACGAGAAATTAAATAAAAACGGTGTTAAACGGGGCGTGGTTTTACCGGTCCGCCCGAATGGGCGGCCAATCACGTTACAATTCCATTTTTGACAGAGGGGGTGCGACGCTGCGTGCGCACAGCCGACAAGCG
>JAVBJR010001289.1:0-5114 GCA_031546965.1 Dysgonomonas sp. | reverse complement strand
GGCTATAATTCAATATTTCATTGAGGAGGCTCGCATGCTTCAGCGATTAGTTATTATCGATAATATCGATTTACCACGTGAGATTCAGCGCCATCTCTAGGTGAAAATGCGAGATAAAAATGTTTAATGTTCCACCTTAAGGTAGAGCATCAAAAACACGTCACCACGGTGGGCGGGGCTAAACGGGAAAAGTGGTTGCAGTGTAAAATCCGTAGTAAATATGCAGAACGAGTACGTAAAATTAACGAAATAAATACCATTAAATAAAGCGATAACCGTACCTTTTTATACATATTTTATCCAGCTTGTTGGTCCATCGTTGCAGCTATAAAAAAAACTCGAAAGTTGGCGATTTTCTTAACATCGATGTACGCCATCGACTCCCCACCTCCTTGTACACAGCGACTTCTCAAGTTCTCATGATCAGTTAAAAAATCATTAAAATTTGAAAATGTAAGTAAAATCAAGAGTGGATGAATTCATCCACTCTTGGTAAAATGTAATGCATGCTTGTTTTTTGTTTTTGGACTAATAATCTTCTTTACATCGTTCAAGTCCTTGCATCGTTTTTATATAATTTCCCAAGATATAAGATCTCGATCCTTTAACTTTAAAGTTTTTCATCAATTAATGGATCGAGACAACAAACACACTTTGTCCCCAGATCGATTGTACCAATTGTATATATAATAGACATAATGACATATTGACTGACACGACAAGCCTCGAGACAGATTGTGACTGAACATCAGCTGTCCTCAAAACTCATAACGTATTGTTTGAGATTTTCCAAATTGGAAAACCCAACCCGTCTTTAAGTTATTCAACGAATTTAATAGTCCACAGAAGTGCTGAAACACTATCACGGAAGTGCAACATCCTCAAGATGTAAATACAGATTCATTAAACTGTTTGTTCCACTGCATGTTCATTTTGACCCATTATTATGTAATAAAAATATAACTTATAAGTACATACTTATACATATGTATAATTATTTTAATATCATTTACTGGATTAATTATCGTAAAATGGGATATTTCAGTCAAAATGATGTCAAAAGAATTTTCCAGAACACAGATGTAAGAAAGCAAACGTGAAATGCAATTTCCTTGTTGTTTAATTTCAAATATATGCTAAGAAATTGGCAATATGAAGAATAATATTTATAGTCTTAACCAGAAATTGAGGATTGTTCTTTCGGCTCGCCTGTTGGCGTAAACTGTCTCCCAACATGCCTCACAAAACGTTCATGTGATTTTCTAAAAACAAATATAAAACATATATATGTAAAGCTCAGTTCCAATTTATTGAAATACACAAAACATTTATATGCATATACCGCAAGTTGTCATCCACACCACTCCCTTTCGCTTGTTGGGCTTGATTGACCACGATGGCTATGTCCGAAAGCATGTCCGCAATGAGGTAAGGAATAGCTGTAGCAATCACTTCCATAGTTTTGAAGGCTTTTTCCGATTGGTTCACAACATGATGTGATAAGAAATTCTTAACGATGACTTTCATCGACATCCTGCGTAAATTTGTTACCGTATAAAAAACACGTAAAAACTTACCGCAAACTAAATTGATCACAAATTTACTTGGAATCTAAGTCACAGTGTGTATTTGCTGCTTTGAGGATGGACTGTAATGAGTCTGTTGCAATACTGTTTACAGCTGTGTTCGGTTCCGTTTCGAGTACGATGTCGAGTAAAGGACGGAGTAGTTTGACGCACAGATTGGCACGATCAACGTTGGAACATCTACTTATCATATCTCGCAAGAAAGTCAAACCCTGTAATGTATGATGTATAATGTCATTACTCTGTACGAATATAAGTGTATAATTAAAATGCTGTACCATCATGTAACGTTGTATTGATTCGGCCTTCGACTGTTGGCGAGTTAAATAATGACTGCGAACAACTTCCACGGTGTACGCAAGCAACTCTTTCACATTTGCTTCAGGGCTGGCTTCAATAGCATCTTTCAAACACACCTTTCAAATAAGGAGTAGTTAAAATCAAGAATGTTTTTGAACTATTGAAGCAATGTGTAACAATGGAGTCTAACTTACAATTAATGGATGAATCAACATGGTGAGACTTGAATTCCCTTGCTAGAAAAATACAATAAAATATGTCAGGCAACAAGCCAACATCATAATCAAAAATTAAACGTATCCAGACCTGTGTGAACCGTGGGAGATAATAAATTAAAATATCCCTTAGAGTTCTCGCAACAAAAGGATCTTTCCTGATTTCAAGTTGAGAAAGTCCGGAAACAAACTGAAAATTACAAAAAATATCACGGTACAATATTACTAGTTATATAATAATTTCATTGCTAAATTTCAAAACATCACCACTGTTTACCAGATGCAAGCTATCCTGAATTGCTGCCAGTACAGAAGAAGAAATTTCTTTACTGTCATCATAGATCACGCGTGGAAGAATCATGTTAGTGATAACCGTGCTAAATTCGCAATCGCTTTTGGCCTGTTAATTCGTAATATGAAATAAAAATAAATAAAGTAACATAACACACAGAAGGTACAAAAGAATTTTACAAGCTAATTCTACTGTAACTCACCTTTGTGTAAGCACTAACAGCACAATATTTGACAAAGTGGCCCACGACATGATAAACATTTTTTATTTGGTCGGTGGAAGTTGAGTTTTTCAAAATGCCGCACACAATTTTAGACATCTCACCAACGTATGCGTTCACCTTATTTTTGAAGGCAATAAGCTCTCTAAAATCCTTGAAAAACAACAAGTTCAATGTTAAAGTTGCACGTAGCAATGCGTAGCAATAAAAATATTCACAAGAGTCCATGGATCCAACAAACCGATTTCTTGACGGTCAGCGCACCGAGAGCTTTGAAGAACTCGATGACCAATCTATCGGATAAACCACCGATTGTCACCCTTATTTCAGCTTCTTCAAATATGCGCAACACTTCCGGAAATTTCAAAACAATCCTGTAACGAATTGTAACCAAATTAATTCCAATCTCAATTAATTAATCATCAATTTTTTGAAAATATAGTTCAGTTGATGTGAAATACCTTCCAAGATCACGGATACCGTCATTATTAATTTGTATAGCACAAAGTATCCATACTCGGATAATGTTTTCTTGGTAATCAGGGACATCATTGGCCACATGGGTGTGTGTATCTTCACATGACAAGACATTGCTGATGAACCGGCAGCAGAAACTACCGAAGAAGTGTTATGTTACAATCAAACTGGGAATATGATGCAATTAGCACAACTTTTGAAAAAAAGATTAAATTCATATTAACTAATAAATACAATATAAAACTGTTTAACTTCTAAAATGTAATAGGAAATATTACTCTGGTCGTGTCACGGTACACGTTGAAAAATAATTGAACAGACTCGCAAGGCTTTCTTTGGTAACTGAACTCGATGTTGGTGGTCTAAAGAAATTAAAGATATAATAAATCAAAGATATGAATAAAAGAACAAGTCATCATTAGTGGTATATTCTTGGAAATATCTGTGGGATGACACTCACAAATCTTTCGCGAGAAACACTAAGATGGAAGCGATGTCAGCCAAAGTATCGGAGCCCGATGACCTCACGGAAACATCCTTAATAACAGGTAAAAATGCTGTCCAGATGACATCAGAAACACCTTGATATATAAATTAAATTATTACATCTATTGTGGCAACAATTGTCAACTATTATGCAACAAAATTTGACTACTGTAAACACAAAGATGTTGAATTAAACATTTATTACATTGGCATTGCAATTTCAGGGAAGTGATCGATGATTCTTTGCTTAGTGTTTGTAACTTCCATAGAAGACTTTGTAGCATTGACAACATGGTGAAATATTCAGGTACGTTGACATTATATAGCAGTTTACTCAGATCTGGAACTGAATAAAATTGAAAAAATTTAATTACAATGTGTTTCGCATATTTCCATGGTAAATATAATGTGATAACAACCAAGTAATAAGTGTTCATTGAGAGAAAAGTTCCTGCTGAGTTCAAAGACTTCCTGAGTACCATCAAGATATACGGTAATCAGTGAAGTGAAATCAGGGTCTGCACGACATACAGCAGACCTTGGAGTAGTACTACAAGACATAAATATACCTTTACATATAAGATTTCAATTTGAAACATGTGGAAATGGGTATAGATTGTTGCAATTACTTCATTAGCTTCTCACAATCAGCAGCCAATTTTCTTACGGGTAAAGTTGCATCAAGACATTTTTCTACGTGAAGTAAAGTCAAGACAAACAAAGCTTTCCAGAGCACCTGGCGATGTGTGGCATTCACCGAGTCAGAGTCCAACATGTCTATGACACCCAACATTTTCTGTGTCTATAAAATTTCAAGATTTAAATCAAATAGAATTTGTGGCTTCAATGTTTTAAAATATGGAAATTTCCACGACAAATTCAAAAATTTCATAACTTTTCCAGGAAATCCTGGAAATCTATGACAATAGACACCCTGTTTTACATACACACCATCTCCTCCAAGTTAGCTGAACATGCCAGTGTGAGAAACAGATCCATTGCATTACTTAGCGCAAGTACACTAAACTCTCGCATCTTCCTCGGATGAAACTTTGACAAGATCCTGCCCAAAAGTAAAATAATGGGTTTCATTATAATCTACTTCAACCAATCAAATCAAAAAATTTGAATTAATCCGTCAGCATTACCGGCCTTTCAGCTGCTTCCATTCTTGTTCCGCACCAAACTTATGGCAAGCCGTAGTCAGAGGACCGAGAATGCCGAGAAATATTTGGTAGCTCGATTCGGGTGTTTCAACAAGGTACCTATCTGGAACTCTTCGGTTCTTTACAGTATCCAACCACGTTCCAATGGATTTGCTGCATTACCAATCACACACATTGTTTACATATTGGATGTTTACATATTGGATCATTTTAACATTTTAAAGTCACCACGTTGGTATATGCCTGTCGCAAAATGTTGGCACTTCTGGGATTAAGTAGGGGAGAAGCTCCCCATTGTCCGATAATTGTTCACCTTTTGTTCACCTGTGGAAATTCTAAGAGAATGGGCGGAGACTTTCTCCCCCTTCTTAA
>JAVBJR010000116.1:0-71070 GCA_031546965.1 Dysgonomonas sp. | reverse complement strand
ATAGCGTTGGGGATCCACCTCTTCCCATTCCGAACAGAGAAGTTAAGCCCAACCACGTCGATGGTACTGCCGTTAGGTGGGAGAGTAGATAGCCGCCATCTTTAAGAAACCCCCTCAGAGTTTATGCTCTGAGGGGGTTTTGCTTTTGGTAGATACATCACGTAAGACAGATATTTTATACAATATTATAAGACAGATCATAAAAAAATAATTTTCATTACATTTTTTACCTCTATTTATAATTTATAGCGAATTAGCTTTTTTAGAGGAATGCTTTTACAAGTATTTGTCGATACCATTATCGCACTTAATAGAGTTATTTTGTTTTGCTGCTAAATAAAGCTTTTGATTATTATTCATATTGTTTGTGGGGGAATTTGTATGGTAAATATGGTAGATAATAGCAACATATCTTAACTTTTTAGAGGATAAGCCGAGATTTGTAAGCCTTACTGATAGATCATTATCTTCGCCTCCCCAACCTTCAAAATTTTCGTCATAGCCATTTATAGCGATAATATCGTCTTTCCAATATGAAAGATTACAGCCTCTTACCCTTTTAGTTTTCTTTTGAGCTTTATAGAAGTTCGCAAACAAAGGAATATGTAAATTTCGGCTTTTATTTTTAATCTCTTTTGAGAATAAATTGAATCGGATGAGTCTTTTTTTTATAATATGGTCCACATAATTTGCAAGTATATGTACTCGGCTACCATATAAATAAATATTAGGTTTGCAGTTTCTAATATGATCTCTTATAAAGTCTTTGTGCATTATGCAATCACCATCAATCTGTATTATATAGTCAGCTTCGCTTTCTATTATTGCTTTGTTTAAAATCTTAGATCTCCGGAATCCCAAATCCTCTTGCCAAATATGTCTAATTGGTACTGGAGATGTTTTTCTGTACTCATCTATAATTTGCTTCGTAGCATCATTAGAACCATCATCTGCAATGAGAACTTCGTGAGGTAGTAGACTTTGTATTCTGAGACTATCCAACACTAAGGATAATGCTTCTTTCCAGTTATATGTACTTATGAGTAATGCTGTTTTCATTTTATATTTTGGATATGAAATTGTACGGATTTAATCAAAGACTTCTATATAACTCTAAATATTTACTCATATGCCTTTCAAGAGTATATGAAAGACTATATTTTATTTGCTCTTCGATGCGGTTTGTGTCTTCATAAAAGGAGCTGATGTGCTCATTGATGAAAGTAGCCATGTATTCAGGTTTAAAATTCTCAAAATAAAAGGAATATATCGATCCTACTTCTGGTAAACTTGTACAATTAGAACTAAATACAGGCTTTCCAAATTGCATTGCTTCTATTATTGGCATTCCAAAGCCTTCAAATAAGGATGGGAAAAGAAAGCCGTAACAATTCTTATACATCCATATTTTTTCATCAAAGGATATCTCTCCTGGCATAATTATGTTTGATATATTTTCAGCTTTTATTCGTTGTTGCATTTCTTGTGCGTACTTGCTTTCCACATTACCACAGATGTAGAGGTCATATTGTGGTAATAATTTCATTGTATCAAGTAAAACATGAAAATTTTTCTTATTAGTTATTTTACTTATAGCAAATAAGAATTTACGAGCATTATTAATTAAAAAATGAGGCTCCTTGGATTTTTCAAATCTTATATCTCTAATTCCTACATAATTAATAACAGTTTTTTTGTTTTCAATATTTAGATGTTGTCTTACTTCGTTTTCTGTGAATTGTGATATGAAAGTAAGGATTTCAGAGGAGTTTATATACTCCTGCAATCTGTTGAGTCTTCTACTGGCTTTGGCTTTTGATTTCTCATATATGAAATTCAAATCGTGTATCGAAAGTATTTTCTTTGTATGACGATTTGTTGAAGAATACTTTGCTTGCTGTGTAGTATTATGCCATACATCAAATCGTGGAAACAAAAAAGGAAATATCTTATATATGCGTTTAACTGTTAAATATTTTATATGGTTTCCAAATTTGTTTACATATGATTTTGGTACCAATACAGTTATATCTAATCCTTCGATTTTCTTAGGGTTGTCTTTCAGATAATTTCCATAGTAGGAACATAATTCGCCGAATCCACATGAAATTCCTAGATATCTGAGATCAATTAATACTTTTTTATCCATTGTTGATACTTGTTTTTCGTGAATGCTTCAAAGTTAACTAAATATATTTATAGTTGTGTAAATGCTTGGTTATTGCTTATATTTGTATTACAAAATATGAAATAAACATGAAAATAGCGTACTGTGTTCCCCGAATTACAACAAGTGGAGGTATAGAACGAATTCTAGCTAATAAGGCAAAATTCTTATTGGATCGTGGATACGAAGTTTATTTTATATTGACTGATAAAACTGATGAAAAACCATTTTTTGATTTCGATAAACGGATAATATTCTATAATTTAGACTGTGAATTTACAGCTAGAGGGGTTAAAAAACAAATTACTTATCGAAAAAACAAAGATACGTATCTTAAAGGGCTAACTATAGCATTAGATGAAATAAAACCCGATATAGCAATTTCTATATTTGATAAATATTCTCGTTATCTCTATAAAGTAAATGATGGAAGTAAAAAGATTATAGAAAGGCATTTTGGAAAATATAAACGTCCTCGATATATATCGAGATTTGAGACAAGTTCGTGGGGCAGAATTATAACGCACTTGTATCGAAAAACTGATTATGATATTGTAAAGCACTATGACAGGTTTGTTGTATTAACGGATGAAGATAAGAATCTATGGGGTAATTTATCTAATATTATGACAATACCTAACAGCATTGCATTTATACCGGAAAAAAAATCAACTAATAGAGATAAAAGGATTATAGCAGTTGGTCGTACCTCTAAGCAAAAGCAACTGGATGTTTTAATAAAAATATGGGCTAAAATAGCTAAAAAGTACCCCGAATGGAAGTTGGTTACATTTGGAAATGGTAATCTGACCCCATTAAAAGAACTTTCTTCTCAGTTGAATATTGCAGATCAGGTTATAAATAATCAGGCTACAGAGAATGTACAAAAGGAAATGGCAAATAGTTCGATATATGCGTTAAGTTCTAAATACGAAGGCATGCCACTTGTGTTATTAGAAGCTATGGCTTGCGGGCTTCCCTTAGTCTCTTTTGCTTGTAAATGCGGTCCTCGCGATATAATAACGGATGGTGAGGATGGCTTTTTAATAAAAGAGGGAGATTTAGACGATTTTGCCGATAAATTATCATTACTTATTGAGGACTATGAGTTAAGGCACAAAATGGGCGTAGCTGCTTCTCGTAATGTATTGCGATTTACCGAAGACATCGTGATGAAAAAGTGGATGGTTTTATTTGACGAACTTGTAAATGAAACGCCTTAGAGATACCTCTCCAGCATTTTATCGGCTTTCTTCCAAACCGAATTTGCATCTATCAGAGCAAATTTTTCGCTAAAAGATAAATTCTCATAAGTGCTTATATCCAAAACGATATCCTTTAGTTCTATCCCCTGAAATCGGTCAGATTTATTGGGTAGCCAATTGTTTAAAGGTATATTAGGTGGATAAATAGCAAACGATGGAATGTCTAACGCCTGAGAGATATGCCTGGTTCCACCTTCGTTGCCGAAGAAAAAATTGCTGTTGGCTAACAGAGCAATTAATTCTCTCAAATTCTTAGCCTCTATATTCGTGAAAATATGACGATCGTTGCTCATCATTTCCCGTAAATGTTGTGCTGACTCTTTTTCTTTATTATCTCCGAAATTAAATATTAATTGTGCGTCATATTTATTGATAATATGTTCGAGTACACTTCGCATTTTATTCTTATCCCACACCTTATATTCGAGTCGTGCTGTAACGGCACAAACGATAACAGGTCTTGAGAAATCGATCCCTTGAGCTTCCATATATTCCCTATACTTCGTGTATTCGTCTGCAGTATAGTATAATTTGAAGTGAGGATCCTTTGTGATCGTATACTCTTTGTTTAACGGGTCTAGTAATGCCAATGTCAATTGGGCATTGTCTCGTAGACCATCGTATTTATTATTCACCCGATAGTTATGTATCAGATAGTTGTATTTTTTTTGCCTCCCTATTCTGTATTTTGTACCCAAAGAAAATAACGAAAAGAATAAAGTTTTCAGAGTAGATCGGGTATCTATAATAATGTCGTACTTGGTTTCTTTGACAATTCTTCTGCACTTTTTTATGTAGACGGTCATGTTGTGCATCTCTTCATTTGTGAAGCTGATAACTTTGTCGATACAAGGGTGATGCTCATACAGGGGAGCTATATGCTCATTGAGGATATAGTGAATCTCACAATTAGGAATTGATGCTTTTAAAGATGAACATAAAGATGAAGATATAACAGAGTCACCAACTCTGCGGAATCTGATAATTAAAATTTTAATCATAACTGGCTGGAGATGTTGAAATATAAGCTGTTGTGTCGGGATGTTTTTTAGTGAAATATTCCCAGAATTTTTTATGATAAAGAAGCGTAAGTTCGATACATTTATCTTGATCGAAATGACGGGCTTTTGCATATTCCGAAGCAATAAATTTTATCATTTCTTCATTGCCCCACAAGCGTCTGAAACATTCACAACCCATATCCATTGATATGTCGCCAAAGTACATCCTATTAAGATCTACCAAGTAAAAATCATAGGTTCGATTTTCTTTTTTATAAAGTATATTTCCCGGCGAATAATCGAGATGTAAAACTTTTTTGTTATGCATATCTGCTGTAAACTGTGCAAATTGGCTTAATAAGCTTTCGCGACCCGCAAGTTCGCCACTATTGAATTCCCTCATTAATCCATCAAAATCTTCTTGTATCGAAATATAATAACTTTGTGAGAAACGTACTCCTCGTTTACATTCGAGATAGGCTACCGGATCGGGCGTATTAATTCTTTTTTCTAACAAGATATTGGCATACTCAAAAGAGCGTCTGGCTTTTGATACTCTAAAATTATCATAAACAAACTGATTGATAATATGGGGTATTTTAAACGATTTTACATTTAACCTTAGGTTGCCAACAGATATATCTTTTACCACATTTCGTCCACCAAACAGAATCTCTCCTTGTGTGTCGAAGTTAAATGGTAAGTTACTGATAAATTCTTCGAGATGCCTGTATTTAGGGTTTATGATGATTTTTGTTTTCAAAATGAGAATCTATAATACCAATGATCTTATATCTTATTTAAGACAAAGGTAATGAAATGTTGCATTAATTATTATTCACTACTTATTATTAGCACATATTTTCTTACATTTGTGGATAAAAATTATTTTACAAACATAGTATAACTTATAAATAGACGTTATGGCATACAAAATAGCTGTATTTGATGCAAAACCCTACGATAAAGACACATTTAATAAAGTTAATGAACTGTATGGCTTCGAATTAAGCTTTTTCAAAGAACACTTAGACAGGTCGAATGTAGTATTGGCAGGCGGTGCCGATGCTGTTTGTATATTTGTTAATGCAAATGTGGATGCTTATGTGATAGACAAGCTCTGCGAAATGGGAGTGAAGTTTATAGCATTGCGTTGTGCGGGTTTTAATAATGTAGATATAGCGTATGCTGCCGGTAAAATAAAGGTAGCACGTGTACCCGATTATTCATCTTACGCAATAGCCGAGCATACATTGGCTCTTATGTTGTGTTTGAACCGAAAAGTACACAGGGCTTTTAACAGAACCCGTGATTGGAACTTTTCGTTGAATGGCTTTATGGGGTTCGACATGCACGGTAAAACTGTAGGAGTTATCGGTACAGGTAAAATAGGCAAAACGGTCATAGGAGTTCTTAAAGGTTTAGGTATGAATATCTTGGCATACGATCTTTATCCAGATAATGCTTTTGCCGAGAAACAGGATATAAAATATACCTCATTGGATGAAATATATGCCAATTCGGATGTAATAACCTTACATTGTCCTTTAACAAAAGAAACCGAATACTTGATCTGCGAAGAATCTATCGCAAAGATGAAAGACGGGGTTATGATTATAAATACAGGTCGTGGAAAACTAATTCACACCAAGCATCTTATCGAAGGCTTGATAGGTCAAAAAATAGGCTACGCAGGTCTCGATGTGTATGAAGAAGAGGGCGCATACTTCTATGAAGATTGCTCCGACAGTGTTTTAACGGATGATGTTTTGGCTAGGTTACTCTCATTTAATAATGTAATATTAACTTCACACCAAGCATTTTTCACCCAAGAGGCTATGGGGAATATTGCAAATACTACTTTCGAAAATATTTCGGAATTTTTTGCCGGAAAAGAAGTGAAAAATGAAGTCATTTATCAGCCCAAATAATTGTTTTTGTATACTTGATCTTTCTCACTTTATGAAAAAAATATTGTTAGTTTTTACCATTCTGTTTTTTGTGACATGTACAACAATCTATGCCGCAGACGATAAATTTGTAGTTGTAATTGATGCCGGACATGGAGGTAAAGATGGGGGAGCTATAAGAGGCAGCTACAAAGAAAAAGAAATAAATTTGGATGTTGCCTTGTTATTGGGTCGGTTGATAGAAGCCAACATGCCAGATGTGAAAGTTGTTTACACTCGTAAGACTGATGTTTTTGTAGATTTATACAAGCGTGCTGATATTGCCAATAAAGCAAAAGCGAATCTCTTTATATCTATACATACCAATTCTACTGCCACTAAAGTTACTACCGCTTCGGGTGCTGATACCTATATTTTGGGATTGGCAAAAAGTGAAGAGAATTTGGCAGTGGCAAAACGCGAAAACTCGGCTATCTTATTAGAGGATAATTACACAAAACGTTATGAAGGGTTTGACCCGAACTCTCCCGAATCGAATATTATTTTCGAGTTTATGACCGATAAATATATGGAGCAAAGCCTTCAATTTGCAAGCAATGTACAAAATGGCTTCTCTAATGTTGCCCGGAGGGTAGACAGGGGAGTTTTACAAGCCGGATTTTTGGTGTTGCGCGAATCGAGCATGCCTAGTGTTTTGATAGAATTGGGCTTTATCAATAATCCCACAGAAGCTAAATTTTTAAATTCGTCTACCGGACAGCGTAATATGGCAAGTGCTATATTTTCGGGTTTGGAAAAGTATAAGAAAGAATTTGATAAGAAGCAAGGTAAATCGTATATCGGAACTCCAGAGTCGGTGAAGAAAGAACCGATAAAAAATGTCAGGGTTTTAGTAGATGACGACGACACAAACGTCAAATCTGTTCAAGATACCGATAAATCGTCTCAAGTAAACACCAATAAACCGAAGTATATCTCTAAGGATACGGATGTGAGTCAGTTAACTACTACCACTACAAATAAACAACCTGTAGCAAAGCCGGAAGAACCTAAAAAAGTTGAACCAACAGCTTCTGCAAATCCCGTTTCTCGCCTCCTTAAAAAAGAAACAAAAGCCGAACCTAAGGTGAACAATAATACGAAGGCTGTTGTTTCTTCTTCTAGTACAATCGAGTACAGAGTGCAGTTTTTGACAGGAGGAAAGTCAAAGTTGGCGTCTAATTCATCTCAATTTAAGGGGTTATCTCCTGTTGATTCTTATATGGATGGTTCGACCTATAAATATACATACGGTTCGGCAACAACAGAGGCAGAAGCTTTGAAACTACAAAAAGAAGTTCGTACAAAATTTAAGGATGCTTTTGTCATTAAATTTAGAGACAAGGTACGTATCAAATAAGTATTTAATTGAATAAGATTGTATATGAAAAAGAAATTTTCGAAAGAAGTTAAGATCGGAATTGCGTTTATTATTGCTCTATTTATATTGTATTTCGGTATAAACTTTCTCAAAGGTATTAATATCTTTAAACCATCCAATTCATACACTGTAGTATTTGATGATGTTACAGGATTAACACTGTCGTCTCCTGTTGTGTTGAATGGATTTCAGGTAGGATTGGTTTACTCTATGAAATTAGAAAATGATACGGCAAACAAAGTTGCTGTTATTATAAATTTAGATAAAGGTGTAAAACTAAATAAAGGAAGTAAAGTAAAACTAGATGTTTCGTTGATGGGTACGGCTACCGTGATAGTAGAACAAAACCCATATACACAAGAGTTTTACACGGTAGACGACCGTATTCCGGGTTTTCGGATAGCAGGTATGATGGAATCGTTGGGTGGAGACGTTATGCCTCAAGTGGGAGCATTAGTACCCAAGATCGATTCGATATTGATTGGTTTACAGCTTTTGGTGAATAACCCGGCTCTAGTAAAATCGTTACAAAATGTGGAAGGGATTACTGCTGATTTGGCTGTTTCCACTAAACAATTGAATCAAATGATGTTGAATCTAAATAAAAACATTCCAACAATAGCCAACAATATGACTACCGCTTCAAATGATTTGGTGGGGATGACGGGTCAGCTAAAATCGATTGATTTGGCAGCATCCTACAATTCGGTAGATTCAACACTAAAAAATGTACAAGGTTTATCGAGTAAGCTTAAAGGTAAAGATAGTTCATTAGGGCTTTTGCTCAATGACAGAGCACTTTACGATAGTTTGAATGTGACAATGAGCAACGCATCACTCTTATTAAAAGATATAAAAGAGAATCCGTCACGATATATTAATGTAAAAGTTTTCTGATCATTATTTAGATTCATTCTAAATAAAAAGAAAATATAAAGTATACTTTATAATCCTTTAATGCGGATTTAACCAACTCTTATTATTGTCAATATATTGTAATCGATTGAGAGCTAAAAGTTTATAAGAGTGTAAGGTGGGTCTTGTTTAAAGTGTTTATTTTCAAGTGTATATGGTGTATTCGAAAAACCAAATTTATTTGCACTTGTTTAAATTGAATTTATTTTGAAATTTTGTATTACCGTAAAAGTGAAAGAATAAGTTATCGTGTAATTATTACAGTTTAGGAATCAAAAAGAAGTATCAAAGGTCTCAATGAATAATAATATCAATTTTTTATGGAATAAATGTTTGAATGTTATCAAGGATAATGTTTCCGAGATAACCTATCAAACTTGGTTCTCTCCTATTGTACCACATTCGTTTGAAAGCAATGTGTTTACAATACAGGTGCCGAGCCAATTTTTCTATGAATATTTGGAGGACAAATTCGTGGATCTGTTGAGAATGACTTTACACCGTGAAGTTAGTTCCGAAGCTATTTTAAATTATCGTATACTAGTTGAAAATACGACCAATACGCATGTCGATTATAGAGGCGATGCCAAATCGTTGAGTGTTGAGAAGATAACTCCCAAACAAGCAAACAAGATACCAAACCCGTTCCAAAAAACGGTGCCTGTAGATTTCGATTCTCAATTGAATGCTAAATACACATTCGATAATTTTTTCGAAGGGGTCAGTAATAAATTGGCTAGAACAGCAGGCGAAACAATTGCTAATAATCCGGGCAAAACAGCATTCAATCCTTTATTCGTTCATGGAATGTCGGGAGTAGGTAAAACTCATCTTTGTCATGCCATAGGAACACGTATTTTGGATATGTTTCCCGATAAGAAAGTATTGTATGTTTCTGCACACTTATTTAAAGTACAGTATACAGATGCAACCCGTTTCAATACGGTTAACGATTTTATAAATTTCTATCAAGGTATAGATGTTCTTATCATAGATGATATTCAGGAGCTAGTAGGATTGGAGAAAACCCAAAATACATTCTTCCATATCTTTAATCATCTGCATCAAAATAATAAACAGCTAATTCTGACGTCAGATAAATCGCCTTCTGAATTGCAAGGTGTTGAAGAGCGTCTGTTGACTCGCTTTAGATGGGGGCTTACCACCAAATTGGAGAATCCCGATTTTGATTTACGATATAAAATACTTCAAGATAAAATACTTCATGATGGGTTGGCTATACCTACCGATGTAATCGAATTTATAGCGAATAATGTAACCGAAAATGTTCGCGATCTCGAAGGTGTTATCGTCTCTTTAATGGCATATTCGGTTATCTATAATAAAGAAGTTGACTTGATTTTGGCTAAACGAGTTATCGGGCAAGCTATCCGTAAGATCGAAAAGAAAAAGGTTACTATCGACAGCATTTCGGAAGTGGTATGTAAACACTTCAATATCAAAACCGAGTTGTTGCAAACTGCATCAAGAAAAAGAGAAATAGTGCAGGCTCGTCAAGTAGCTATGTACCTGTCGAAAATATATACAGAGCTTTCTTTGGCTCAAATAGGTTCTGTTATCGGAAAGAAAAACCATGCCACTGTATTGCACGCATGCAAAACGGTAAAAGATCAGCTTCAGGTAGATAAAGCTTTCAGAGATGACCTTGAAGAAATAGAAAAAGGGTTGAAGAAATAAGATCTTCTTTATTTTCTGCATATAGATATACTCCCTTTTTAGGGAGTTTTGTTTTTTTATAGATAGTTAATTTTATGCGAATAAGATCACTTATTTAGACGCAATAATAAAAATTTATTTAAACAACTTCTTATCTTTGATGTTTACTAATTAATATACGATTTAAAAAGAAATGTATTTATGAAAACGGTGAAGTTTACTTTTCTCATTGCAATTTTAGCAAGCATGTTTTTGTCTAGTTGTTCATACAATACGATGGTTGAAAAACAAGAGAGTACTTCGTCTCAGTGGGGGCAAGTGCAGAATGCTTATCAACGTCGTGCCGATCTTATTCCCAATCTTGTAGCTACAGTGAAGGGGTATGCAACGCATGAGGAGCAAACACTCACTGCGGTTGTTGAAGCCAGAGCAAAAGCAACGCAGGTAACAATAAGTGCAAACGATTTGTCGGACGAAAATATTAAGAAATATCAAGAGGCTCAAGGACAATTAAGTACTGCCCTCGGAAAGTTATTGATGGTACAGGAACAGTATCCTGATCTGAAAGCCAATCAGAACTTTTTGGCATTACAAGACGAATTAGCCGGAACCGAAAATCGTATTGCCGTAGAACGCAATAAGTATAATGATGTAGTTAAGGACTATAATCAATATATCCGTAAGTTTCCGCAAACCATATGGTCAGGATGGTTTGGTTTTACGCAGAAAGGATATTTTGAGGCTGAAGCAGGTAGTCAGGCAGCTCCTAAGGTTCAGTTTTAGTTTTACAGAATATAAATTATATAAATGGGTTCGGTATATATAGTTTATATCGAACTTGTTTGTTTAAATTACCTCACCCCACCCAAGGAGAGAGAGAGTTTTAATTGATTTCAAAATATCGCACCATATGAACTCTTTTAGTAAGTGCTTTTTGGCTTTATTAATAATGATTGGCGGTTTTGCTCATGCTCAAAATTTGCCCGAACCCATGTCGCCTCCACGATTGGTAAATGATTTTGCAGGTATATTCAACGATCAGCAGCGTGATGATCTCGAAAAGATGCTTCTTGTATATAACGATACAACCTCTACTCAAATATATGTTGTAACAGTGAAAGATCTCGAGGGTTACGATGTTTCGGATTATGCGTTTCGTTTAGGTGAAAAGTGGGGCATCGGACAAAAAGGAAAAAATAATGGAGCGGTTATTCTGATAAAACCCAAAATCGGAAACAGCAGAGGACAGGTGTTTATTGCGGTCGGATACGGATTGGAAGAAAAGCTGAACGATGCAAGGGTAGGGCGCATTATTGATAATTATATGATACCTTATTTTCAGCAAAATGACTATTATACGGCAACCAAAGGAGCAGTTGAAGCTATGATCGGATATTTGTCCGGGCAGTTTCAAGCGGATGAGAAAGCAGACGAATTGTCGGCAAAAGATATTATTATGGGGATACTCTTAGTTCTTCTCTTTATGTATTTTATGAGCAAAGCCAACAAAAATAATAGAGGAAGTGGATCATCACAAGGCGGAGGTTTTTTTCCACCAGTTGTGGGCGGAGGCTTTGGAGGTTTTGGTGGAGGTTCGCGAGGAGGAGGCTTTGGCGGAGGCGGCGGAGGTAGTTTTGGCGGTGGCGGTGCAGGGCGTAGTTGGTAATAGATATTTTCGATGTCTTATTGCCAATTTAAAGAGATTTAGAATAGGTCTGCTCTGTATAAAATAGCTTATCTTTGTTATAGTCACAGTCAATTAAGTTTATATTAACTATAAAAATAAAAGTCATTATGTTAAGTAAAAAAGTCGAAGACGCATTAAATAAACAAATTAATGCAGAATTTTGGTCGGGATATTTATACCTGTCTATGTCAGCCCATTTTGCAAAAGAAGGAAAAAACGGATTTGCCAACTGGTTTAAAGTACAAGGTTTGGAAGAAAAGGATCATGCAATAAAAATTTTTGATTACATCCTTGCCCGTGGTGGACAGGCTGTTATCAGTCCGATAAAGGAAGTGCCTCATACTTGGGTTACTCCTTTGGATGCGTTCAAGGCTGCTTTGGCTCACGAAAAATTGGTAACTGCCATGATCGATAATATTGTTACATTAACAAACGAAGAAAAAGATTATGCAACTCTGTCGATGTTACAATGGTTTGTAGACGAGCAAGTTGAAGAAGAATCTACAGCCCAGGATCTTGTTGATAGCTTGGAGATGATTAAAGACAACGGTTTTGGTATCTATACATTAGATAGAGAATTGAAGAGCCGAAAATACACTCCGCTAGCTTCAAGCAAAGAGTAAAATATTTTAGATTCCAATTTTAGAATTGAATCTTAGGTAACTAATATACAGTTTTTTTCTTTTAGAGAATCTACAGCCTTTTTATTAAAAAGAGAGAGACGTGACAATATAATATCACGTCTCTCTCTTTTTTTCGCTACCATAATATCATCTACTTCTCGGTATCATCATGCACTTTGGCTTCATAACCCAATTTTTCGATTGCCTTTTGAAGTTTTTCGATATTGGTTTTATTGGTTTGGTACACAACCATTACAGTCTTACCGGGAAGATCGACTTTCATATCGCTGACACCTTTTTCGAAGGCTATATTTTTTTCGATTCGCTTTTTGCAGTTATCGCATGTCATCGATACATCAAATGTTACTTCTTTCTTTTCTTTCTTTTTGGCTTTTTTATCTTGAGCATATGTATTAAAGCTCAAAGAAATAAAGCATAACATAACAATTAATACAATTCTTGTTTTCATATTTCTAACTATTTATAGTCTTAATACCTATTTTCCAATATTATATCTAAAACCCACATAAAATTTACGCCCCTGTGTGGGTCCCCATACCATAGTAGCATCAAAATCGGATCCGTATGGATTTTGTGGAGATATTATCGGATTTTTTTGAGTAAAATTTGTCAAATTCTCTCCTCCTGCATAAACGCTCCAAGTTCGGAAAAATTTTGTAATCTGAGCATTCATTATCACAAAAGATTCAAATTTTTTATCCCACAACGGGGTTACAGCATCCGGAGTAGGCATTCGCCCCCCACCATTAAATTGAGTGGTGAAGTCAAATTGCCATTTTCTCAACGGAGTTTCGTACGAAGCTGTCACCAATGCTTTATAATCGCTCACCAAAGGCTTTTGCAATTCGGTACCATTATAATCCATCTTCGTTTTCATCCATCGGTACGAAGCCAAAAGGTTAAATCCACGAAACACAGGATATGTAGCCTCCAGTTGCACCACATGGGCAGTAGATTTTCCATCCAGATTATAGAAATTCACGGCATGCGGATTAGACTCCATATCGGTTACAACTTGGTTCGAAAAATCGGTATAGAACCACTCGGCTGAAAAAGTTAGTTCTTCGCCGTTTATAGGGATGTGATATGTTCCGCTAAGACCATAATTCCAGGCACTTTCCTGTTTCAAGTTATCGGCAATATTAAGAGTTCTGCTGCTAGCTAACAAGTAACTATTTTCGGGCAAAACAAATACCGAGCGATATCCTTTTCCGGCTGATGCTCTAAAATACAAACTGGGGGTAACGTTGTACTTTACATGCAATCGTGGCGTTACAAACCAGTTGTGAAGCGAACTATAATCGGCTCTCAATCCGGCAAGAATAGTCAATTGATGATTCAAATGGAATCCGTATTCGGCATAAGCCCCTGCAACCGCTTCGCTATTGGGCTGCTTACCCGAAACCAACTGAGGGATAGAGTAAGATTGTGCAAAATTGTCCCAATTGTAATTCAAGCCCGCTTTAAACCGATGTTTCAAAGAGAAGTCTTTTTCGTACATCAAGGAGGCATACATATTGCTTTCGTACAAGTTATAATTGCTCACAGTTGAGTAACGAGATTTCTGATCGTGATAAGAGCCCGAAACTATTAATGCCACACTCTCGTTTTTTTCGGGATTTATGATATATCCATTTTTGGTGAAGAACTCCGCACGATTGGTATAGGTCGAGATCTTATAAGGGTCATACATTGCTCCACTAAGCATGGTGTGATTATCTTGACCACTTATACGTTCGTCATTCAGAAATTTAACTGCCGTTTGAGATATAAATCTGTCCGTTTGATAATGCCATCTGTTCATTATATTAAACTGATGTTTTTTAGGCATGTCCAAAAAGCCGTCGCCATTATCATCGTGGCTGGTCTGTTCGTTTGAATAATGCAAGAAAAGTCCGGTCGAAAGTTTATCATTCAAGACTATCGCTCCATCGGCATTGCCTTCGATACGTCCTTGATCTCCCAAAAACAAATTGAGACTTAAAGGATCGGCAGTGGTAGGCTTCTTATAATCAACGTTCACCTGTCCCGAGATTGATTCAAAACCATTTTTTACCGAAGCCGCACCTTTAGATATCTGTATACCTTCCATCCAAGGACCGGGTATATAATCGAGTCCGTACATTTTAGCTGCTCCTCTAAAATTGGGGAAATTCTCGGTCATCATCTGAACATAATTACCCGAGATACCAAGCATTTGAATTTGTTTTGCTCCGGTTACGGCATCGCTATAGACCACATCTACCGAAGGATTGGTTTCGAAACTTTCGCCCAAGTTACAACATGCTGCACGGCTTAGTTCTTTTACACCGAGTTTTTCGGTTTTGAGCAAGTCGGTACGCGAACTGATTCGCCCTGATACCGATTTTGTGACTACCACCTCTTTCAACTCGGTACTTTCCGAGAGGGTTATATTTTGAAGTTCGTTATAATCATGAACGTGTGTTACACTATTGTTATATCCGATGTAAGATACACTAAGCATATGGTTTTCTTTAGGAGAACCCTCTATTTCGAAATAACCGTTTTCGTCAGTTGCAACGCCCGATTTGGCGTTTTCCCATTGAACCTGTGCTCCTATTATAGGAGTTTTGTCGGGTGCGTATACATATCCTTTGAGCTTCTGACCGGCAAAAGCTAAAACCGGGATGAATAGCAATAATATGATAAGTTTAAACTTTTCCATGTTAATTTTTTACTTGTTTGATTAATATGCAGTACATAAGTGGCTGTTGTACAGGATAAATAAAACTACCCGCACAACCTTTTGTTACACAAACAAATAAAATTAAATAATAAGAACTCTGATCAGACTCAGATAATTTCGGGGGGGGATGGGAATAGGATCTCTTGTTTCATCAACAACTAATAATTCATTATTATGTGACGAAGTATGAATACAAGATATAAAACAAGGCACTATCGTCCAAACTATTGACTGCAATAAGCTTGGTTGAGAACTCGAGTAATCGAGATCTATCGAAATACGTTTTGCTACGCAGCATCTACCTGTATGCTCTTTTACACAGTCGGTGTTTTGGGTACAGCATGTAGAGGGTACTGTCTTAATCTCTTTCATTGAGCAACCTTCGGGATGAGGACTCATTGGTTTAACATCCTCCACACAGGCAGAGCAACAAAGATCGACAACAGTAACTCCGGCTCCAACAAAAAATAGAATTGCAGCCAAAAATGAAACTAATATGTTACGATATCTTACCTTCATATTCAACTACAAATATATAAATTTGCATCTTATATAACAAAAGAATCGTAATGTTTCGTGTTTTTTATTCATATATTTGCACAAAAAATTAGTTAAGGTCTCAAACCTATTTATTATGAAAATGTTTCGAAATCTATTTACCATTTTTATTTTATGTGTCCTTGCATCGTGTTCCGATAAAGGTCCGCATTTTGTTATCGAAGGAAAAATATCTGATGCAACAGATTCTACTATTCTTTATCTCGAAAAAAGAGAATTGAGCCAAATTACTCTCCTCGATTCTGTAAAAGTAGGTACAAAAGGCGAATTTAAGTTTAAGGGAGTATCTGCCCCTTATCCCGAGTTTTATGTGCTCCGTTCAAATGGACAAGTGATAAATTTGGTAATTGATTCTACCGAAACGGTTAAAGTAAATGCTTCCTTAAAAACTTTCAGCACAGAATATACGGTAGAAGGATCAGAAGCCAACCGTCAATTAAAAGCTATCACTTTGGCTCAAAGTAAGGCAAGTTTGGCTTTAGATGCTCTTCTGCAAAAACACACAAACAAAGAGATAAACGAACAAGAATATTTTGATCAAATACAGGTTATTGCATCCGAGTACAAAACTGCGGCTTTGAAAATAATCTTTACCGATACTAAAAATCCGGTGTCTTATTTTGCTTTATTCCAAAAGGTAAAAGGGTATCTGTTCTTCGATCCTTATGATAAATCGGATTATAGACCTTTTGCTGCTGTAGCTACTGCTTGGGATTTAAACTACCCTAATTCGCCCCGCACAAAGCATCTTCATGATTATACGCTTGCCGCGATTAAAGTACGCCGACAAAATGAGCAACAACCTCTTGATATGAATAGTGTTAACCGGATTGACGAGGCTAAATATTACAATATTGAATTACCTAACATGAACGGAAGTCCAATAAACCTTGCTTCCTTGAAAGGAAAAGTGGTTTTGCTGGACTTCACCGTATATCAATCCGAAAAATCGCCCGAACATAATATTGCTTTGAATAAATTATATAGTAAATTCAAACCCGATTTCGAAATCTATCAAGTTTCGTTTGATACTGATCTGCATTTCTGGAAAAACTCGGCTTCTAATATACCCTGGGTGGCTGTTCACGAACAACAATCGCTCAATTCAGACCTGGTTTCGAAGTTCAACATACAGAATCTTCCTGCTATATTTTTAATCAATCGTAATGGCGATATTGTAAAACGCTTATTACCAGGAGACAATATTGAATCGGAAATCCAAAAAATATTATAATTATACCATAGGAGTTTGTTTTGTCCAAAATTTAGGTATATATTTGCATTGAGCATGATAAAAGAAAAGGAGTTCTGGTCTATACGACAAGGATTCTTTTTCTTTTTATCTCTTATAAAAAGTACTAATCTTAATTAATATTTTGTTATGGCTGTAACTTACATGACCGCAGAAGGTTACGACAAGTTGAGAGAAGATATCAACTTCTTGGAAACAGTGGAAAGACCTAAAATCTCTAAACAAATCGGAGAGGCTCGCGATAAAGGAGATCTTTCGGAAAATGCTGAATACGATGCAGCAAAAGAAGCTCAAGGATTGCTTGAGGCTAAAATAGGACAACTAAAAAATCTATTGGCTAATGCCAGACTAATAGACAGGAGTTCTATCGGAATAGATTCTGTACAGATTCTAAATAAGGTTACTATAAAAAACACCAAAAACAATCAGCAAATGACCTATACTTTGGTTGCTGAGAGTGAAGCTAACCTCAAAGAGAATAAAATTGCCATAAATACCCCCATTGCTCAAGGATTGATGGGTAAAAAGGTAGGCGAGGTTGTAGAAATAAAAGTACCCAACGGAATGGTTACTTTTGAGATTATTGATATATCAATTTAAAAAAAGGAATAAGATGTCGACTATTTTCAGTAAAATAATAAAGGGAGAGATACCATGTTATAAAATTGCCGAAAACGACAATTACTTTGCTTTTTTAGATATTAGACCGATGGCTAAAGGACATGTATTGGTTATACCCAAGCATGAGACAGATTACCTTTTCGACCTGGATGACAATGTATTATCTGAAATGATTGTGTATAGTAAAAAAATAGCCAAAGCCATGCAGCAAGCTGTGCCTTGTAAACGAATAGGGCTTATGGTATTGGGAATGGAGGTTCCTCATGCACACATACATTTAATACCCATCGATGCCGAAAGGGATATGAATTTGTCGAATCCTAGATTGCAGCTGTCGCCGGACGAATTCCAACAAATCACTACAGACATTATTGCTAAATTGGAGAACATCTAAATCAGAGATTTCCACAAATAATTAAAGAGTATGCTTAAACGCCTACTCTTTTTTCTTTTTTGTGTATCAGAAATCCGAAACTGCCCTCACGTGATATCCCATACTCTTACTCTGTTGGAAACGCTTTCCGCTAGCAAAATAAAGAACCAATGCGGTTGATTCATCCCCTTCTGTAGAGGAAAGATACACTCCGTCTCCCAAATAATTACTGCGCAGTAGTGGCGATAGGGCACGGTTTATAGTTTCTTTTTGCTGATGAATGGCAACTAGCTCATTTATAGCAGGCAGATACCAATTTTTTCCTTTGCTGAAACACCAATTGAATGCTTCGTATTGTGATACAGAGCCATTTCTATGTTCTATTATATCCTTGTTATTTGATCCACTTATTTTACTCTGTGCGCCCATCTCGACTGAAGGACCCCACTTAAGATCTATTGCTTCATCCAAAGACAAGATTTTCCCATGCGCTCCATTATTATATGCAGCAAAAACAATACCGATAGCCGATAGTGCATCGTCTGCCATCGGATAATAATCGCCTATTTTATATGTGTGAGCAGATATCGACGCTAAGCCCTCTGTCCTACCTTCACCTCTCTTTTTAGGATCGCTTTCCGATTCAACGGATATCTCCGAATCATCAATATATATATCGTAGACATACTCCATAGCGGGTTTGAGGGAGAGATCATATTTTGCTTGATGAGTATAAACTTTACCTCCTGTTTGTACCTGCAAAATTGTTTGACCGGCAGCAATTTTCTGCGGTATAAGTATCGCTTGCAAAGTATAATCAAAATCGACATCCGAAGCATCTTGTTTCAAAGGTTTCACTGTGCAGATACCTCCCAAATTTGTTAAAATTCTTGTTTTCAAGTTTATATTTGCAGAGGTAGCCACATCTACAAACTCAACTTCTACATCGTTATTTACTACTTTGAGTCCTCTCTTCTTTACATTAATTACAACCTTAGTCAACTGGGGTTTAAATGTAAGATCTATTTTAGTAGCCAAAGCTTTACGTTCGGCTGTAGCACACATAAAGTCACTTGCTTGGTAGCTAGCCGTATCCTGCTGATTGAGCATTACTGACACATGATGCTTTTCGATCGTAGAATTTTCTACTTTTTGATAGGGAACATAAGCATAAATATCTACATTTTTAGCCTCTCTATCAAATTTATCAACCGATATTCCACTAGAGTCAGCCAAACTATAGAAACCTTGCTGTGATTTGTATCTAAGATTAGAGCTGAACTCTGAGGAGTTATAATCAACAAGATACACCCCCATAGATGTCAACGGGTCTGATGTAAAATCGGCTTCCGGTAATTGAACTTTAAAATGGGTATCCGAAATCAATTGGTGGAGACTTACCTCCTTCTTTTCATCGCAAGAACTAGAGAGCAGAATTACAAAAAAAACTGTAACAGTAAAGCAAAAAGTTGTAAAATACTTCATAAGAATCAAATGAATCTTTTAACAAAATCGGTTAGTGAGTGCATATGGCGCAATCAAGCGTATATGTGAAATTTCGAAATAAGAATTACCTAATTAGCGTACGGTTAATGCATAATTCTGAACAATAGTTCGCTGAGAAGTTCCCCGTCAGGAGTGGAAGGATTATCCACACCTTTGCATTTTGCATCGTAGGTTCTTAGTAATGACATTATTTCCATCGACTTAAAGGCGTTGTAACCTTTGAGTGCCAAGACATAATCTCTTGCCTGAAAACTGTTTCTAAAACCCAGTTCGGAAGCAATACCATTCTCTGTTTTTTCTTTTGCCCAGTAACAGACCATTAAGTTACTAAAAAAATTAAATAATACCATCAAAGTTACTATTAATGGGTTATTTTTTGGATTTTTCTCAAAATAGTCGGCAATTTGATTTGCTTTATATGTATTTCTCTCTACTACCGCCTTTAGCAGTTCGTAGTTATTAAAATCTTTGCTGATGCCAATATTACGCTCTATAAGTTCGGCGGTGATGCGCTTATCGGCAGGAGATAATGATAGAAGCAGTTTGTCTATTTCGTTGACTACTTTACTTAAATCATTTCCTAAAAAATCAGTCAACATTTGAGCCGACTTCTGATCGATTCCCAACCCTTTTGTACCAACGAATGAGGTTATAAATGCAGGCATTTTATAGTCGGGAATCTTTTTTGATTCGAAGATTGCACCACACTTCTCTATTCCGGCATAGAGTTTTTTACGTTTGTCAATCGTTCCGTTTTTATAATTGAGTACCAATATAGTGCTGGCTAGAGGATTTTTGAGGTATATTTCTAAGTCCTCAATTTTTTTCAATCCCTGTGCCTCTTTAACAACAATCAGTTGATGATCGGACATCATCGGGAAACTGCGAGCCAAAGTTATTACTGTTGCCGCATCGGTTTCCGAGCCATAGAGAATCGTTTGGTTGAAGTCTTTTTCCGTTTCGGGGAGTACGCTCTCCAACAGACAATTGGTAAGATCGTCAATATAATAAGATTCGTCTCCCATTAATAAGTAAACGGGATGAAACTTACGCGAAATGATATCTTTTTTTATCTGTTCAAATGACATTTTTCATCAAAAGTCTTCAAAGCGAAGATGTTTTACTGTCGATCCATTATTTATCAATGTGGTGAGAGCTTTAATACCGATCATAACATGCTCGTTTACAAAATTCTGAGTCACTACTGTGTCACTTTTTTCGGTTTTCACACCATCCGAAATCATCGGCTGATCGGATACCAAAAGCAAAGCTCCCGTTGGTATAGCATTGGCAAAACCGCAGGTAAAGAGGGTTGCAGTCTCCATATCTACAGCCATAGCCCTGATAGAACGCAGATAGTCTTTAAATTTATCGTCGTGTTCCCACACCCTGCGATTGGTTGTATAAACTGTTCCTGTCCAATAATCTTTACTGAAATCGCGGATATTAGACGACAACGAACGCAGCAGATTAAAGGCAGGGAGCGACGGTACTTCGGGCGGAAAGTAATCGTTAGATGTACCTTCTCCTCTTATTGCGGCAATAGGCAGAATGTAATCTCCCAATTGATTATGCTTTTTGAGTCCCCCACACTTACCTAAAAACAAGACAGCTTTGGGCTCTATGGCACTCAACAAATCCATGATAGTGGCTGCATTGGCACTACCCATTCCAAAATTTATAATAGTGATGCCGTTTGCCGAAGCATTGGGCATATTGCCATCTAATCCTAATATGGGAACATTAAAATGTGTCGCAAATATTTCGACGTATTTCGAAAAATTTGTCAATAAAATATGCTTTGTGAACTGATCCAATGGTCGTTTAGTATACCGTGGTAACCAATTGTCAACAATTTCTTGCTTAGTCTTCATAATAAACCTATTTTTGCTTTATACAAAGAAGTATTCTTCCGATTTCGGACGAGATTGCTTCTTCGGGTGTTATTACCAAACAAAGATAGCAAAAAATGTTAGAACTAAATTTACTTCCTTATAATCACAAGATAAAAAAAACAGATAGATTATATATTTGGGATCAAATTCGTATGCGGTATGTAGCCCTCACTCCCGAAGAGTGGGTACGGCAACACTTTATCAATTATTTGATAACAGAAAAACAATATCCTGCATCACTTATTGCAAACGAAATACAGATATCACTTAACACTCAACGCAAAAGGTGCGACACAGTGGTATACGATAACCAACTCAAGCCGTTAGTAATTATAGAATATAAATCGCCGGAGGTAAAAATAACCCAAGATGTGTTTGACCAAATTGCCCGATATAATATTGTATTGAAAGTTAAATACCTCATTATCTCTAATGGGATGGAGCATTACTGTTGTAGGATTGATTATGAGAATCTCTCCTTCGAATATTTACCCGATATACCGATATATACAGCTTTAGATAAAATGTAATCTAATCCGTGAGATTGGGTAAAATAAAAAAATAGGTTGCTAGTTAAATACTGGCAACCTATTTTTTATCCTATAATTTCATCAGAACTCATTGTATCTATTTCTTTGGCTTCCGTTGTATCTTTTTCTGCTTTAGCCGTGTTATGATCAACTTCTCTTAAGATTTCTTCCGAACGTGATACCCATGGGCGTGTACCAAAAATATCTTTTAAATCACCGGCAAAAATTACTTCTTTTTCAAGTAATAAGTCTGCCAATTTATTGTGACCTTCGGTATGCAGTCTTAACAGCTGTTTTGCTCTTTCGTACTGATCGCTAATCATAGCCTGTACTTCTTTGTCAATCAACAGCGATGTTTCTTCACTGTATGGCTTGGTAAAGCCGTAACCCTGACCCGATGAGTCGTAGTAGCAAATATTAGGAAGCTTATCGCTCATCCCCATGAATGAGATCATAGCGTAAGCTTGTTTGGTTACACGCTCCAAATCGTTCATCGCACCCGAAGATATGTGTCCGATAAAAACCTCTTCGGCAGCACGTCCGCCCAACAATGCACACAATTCGTCAAGCATTTGTTCTTTGGTCGTAATTTGTCTTTCTTCCGGAAGGTACCAGGCTGCACCCAGTGCCTTACCTCGAGGAACGATAGTTACTTTTACCAATGGATCGGCATGCTCCAAGAACCAGCTCAATGTGGCATGACCTGCTTCGTGAATGGCTATTGTTTTTCTCTCGTTGAGAGTAGTTACTTTGCTTTTCTTTTCGAGCCCCCCCACAATACGGTCGATAGCGCTGGTGAAGTCACCTTCCATCACTACTTTTTTACCGTTACGTGCAGCAATCAAAGCAGCCTCATTACAAACATTGGCTATATCGGCTCCCGAAAAACCGGGTGTTTGGCGTGACAAGAACTCAAGATCAACCGAATCGTCTATTTTAATAGGGCGAAGATGAACTTTAAATATCTGTTTACGGTCATTAATGTCCGGTAGATCAACATAAATCTGACGGTCGAAACGACCTGCTCGAAGCAGAGCCTTATCTAGAATATCGGCACGGTTGGTTGCAGCAAGTACAATAACTCCACTGTTAGTACCAAAACCATCCATTTCTGTCAATAACTGATTCAATGTGTTTTCACGCTCATCGTTAGATCCCATGTTCGGGTTCTTCCCTCTGGCACGACCTATGGCATCAATCTCATCAATGAAGATGATACAAGGTGCTTTTTCTTTTGCTTGTTTAAACAGGTCTCTCACACGAGAAGCTCCTACCCCCACAAACATTTCTACAAAGTCAGATCCCGACATCGAGAAGAAAGGTACATCGGCTTCACCTGCTACAGCTTTGGCTAAAAGGGTTTTACCCGTTCCGGGAGGACCCACAAGTAATGCCCCTTTGGGTATTTTTGCACCTATTTCGGTATATTTGGTTGGGTTTCTAAGGAATTCGACCATTTCTTCGAGTTCTTCCTTAGCTCCTGCTAGTCCTGCCACATCTTTGAATGTCGTTTTGGCATCGGGCGAAGCCTTGTCATACAATTGAGCCTTTGATTTTCCGACACTAAATACTCCGCCGCCACCGCCGGCACCGCCGCCCGATATGCGTCTCATAAAATATATCATAAGTCCGATAAGCAGCACTATGGGAAGTAATGATAATAGAATATCGGTAAAATCGCTTCCGGCTTCGTAGCTTACGTCAATCTTATATGGATTTTTGGAAATTACTTTGTCGTAGAAATCATAAAATTTGTCAGCTGAAGGGATACTAACTATCACAGAAGGATTTTTGCCTGTTTTAGAGACATTCCCCGAAAAAATATACTGTGCCGAATCGGCGCGTACATATGCCTGAAGCGAATTTTTCTTGTTGTAAACAACAATCTTTTCTATATAGTTTTTTTCGGTGAATTTTTGGAAGTCAGACCATCCGACTTCTTTCACTGCAGCATCCTGTGAGAAAAAATATATCCCAACAATAGCCGCTAAAGCAATGATGTATATCCAGTAGCTTGAAACGGGAATTTTGGGTACTCTTCCACCCTTCTGAACTGGTTTTCTATTATTATTTTCCATATGTAAATAGGAACTAACTAATTATTTAATTTTTCAGATATTATGTTCTGCGTATTGAATAACATCTTTAGAAAATGATTGTTCATTCAAAGAATTTAGTCTATGTCGGGAATCCGTTCTATTTTGGCATCTGCCCACAGGTGTTCCAAATCATAAAAGTCTCTAAGTTCCGGTATAAATATATGAACAATAACTGTGCCATAATCGATACCTACCCACCTAGCTTCTCTCAAGCCATCGGTGGTGATAGGTCTGTCGTGTATTTTCTTTTTTACGCTATTTACTACTTCGTCCGAAATGGCAGAAACCTGTATAGGCGTATTTCCATCGCAAATAACAAAATATTTACAAATAGCTCCGGGCAATTCCGATAGGTCGATGGTTACAATATTTTTAGCTTTTTTATCCTGACAAGCAGCAATTATGTGATTAACTAAATTTTTTACGTCATTCATTCTTTGATGATCAATTGTTTTAAATTAAATATTATCGTTTCAAAACATGTCAATGTTACTACATTACATAAGAAGATAACAATAGTGGCTCGAAGCCTTACCAACTACAAATATAACTGTTTTTTATTAATTAGAGCCGAATGTGGTCTAGTACATGCAAAGAATATCTGTGTATCGGTGGTTTTGTCAGGTTGTTGTTGCAGCAACTTAAGCAAACTTAAATCTCCCGAAATATTTATGATCCGAAGTAAAATAGATACCTTTGGGTGATGGCAATTATTGTCTAATCCATTTATTTATATGGCTACATTTGATTTGATTACAATACTAGGACCAACTGCATCGGGCAAAACCTCTTTTGCCTGTAAACTGGCGAATGATTTAGATACCGAAATTATTAGTGGCGATTCTCGTCAAGTGTATCGGGGTATGGATATCGGTACAGGCAAAGATTTGTCGGACTATATTGTTGACACTAAACCTGTTCCTTATCATCTGATAGATATACGTGATGCCGGATATAAATACAATATATACGAATATCAGCACGATTTTCAGGAGGCTTATGCTTCAATAAAAGAAAAAAATAAGTTGCCGATATTATGCGGAGGTTCCGGTTTATATATCGAATCGGTCTTGAAAGGGTATAATTTAATTAATGTTCCCGAAAACAAAGAACTGCGCCAAAAATTGGAAGGCAAGCCCTTATCGGAGCTGACAGCGATATTGGCATCTTACAAATCGTTACATAACAACACGGATGTTGATACTGCCCAACGGGCAGTACGAGCTATTGAAATAGAAGAGTATAAAAAACTGAATAATACCGATTGCAACGAATATCCACCTTTAAATAGCCTTATCATAGGAGTAGATATCGATAGGGAATTGAGACGCTACCGGATTTCCACCCGACTGAAATTGAGATTAGAAGAGGGAATGATCAACGAAGTGCAATCGTTACTCGAGGCAGGTATTGCCCCCGAAGATATACTTTATTATGGATTGGAATACAAATTTGTAACCCAATATCTGCTTAAAGAAATTACATATACACAAATGTATTCGGAACTCGAAATTGCCATCCACCAGTTCGCCAAACGTCAGATGACGTGGTTTAGAGGTATGGAAAAGCGAGGGCTTCATATTCATTGGATAGATGCCGCTTTGTCTGATGAGGAGAAAGTAGCTAAAGTAAAAGCTTTTCTTTAAGTATCTTATGTAGGGGCGAAAAATTTTTAGCCCCTACGGCTGTCGATTTATTTATTAATGCTATTTGGTAAAACTACAGGTATGCTGTCTCGCTTGGCATTCAAGTATTTGATTCGCATCTGAGCTTTATCTTTAGCAGTAGCCAAACTATCTTGTTGAAGCAGGAATTTCGATAATTGATAAGAGTCGGTAATTGCTTTCTTCTGAATAGCCGGCAGTGCAAATGATGTTGTATTTTTACCTTTCAGTGTAACCGTTAGTGGATTATTGGCATTGGCGAAAATGAAACTTGCCAAGCCATTGTCGTGAACCGATGTTGCCTGCACTACCTCATATTGTTTGCCCATGTGGCTGAATCGGAATACAAATCCGTCTCCTTCAATAGATAAAGTTTCAGCTGATGTACCATCTTTGGTGCTCACTTTTATGGCATTGTGTATTTGCCCGCCAATATAGACACTTTCGATATACATCGAGCCGTTATCATTTACTCCCGATCGTAATGTGGTTGCGTTAGGCATGTCGCTCGAAATAGTTTTGGGGATGTATATACCGTAATCGTCCTCTTTCTCTTTTCGGTAGATAAATAGTTTTTTGACAGAATCAATCTTGGGTTGATAAATGGCAATGAGAGAATCGCTGTTTGTTATTAGTTTTTCGTCGGAAGCTCTTCTAACGTCTTGTTTCAAAGCTAATGCTTCTTTTATTTCCTGAAAAGCTTTCGGAAATAAAGCTTGAATACTATCTATCTGTTGAAGGGCTGTTTCGTATTCTCCCTTCTCATATAATGATCGTATATTAGCAAGATACTGAACTGCTTGAGGGTCTTTCTTATCTCCACATGACACTGTAACAAGAATCAATAGGAATAGAATAAAAGTATATTTTGATTTCTTCATAACCAAGATGTTTTTACAAAAATAATATTATTTTGCTGCAAGTACGTCTTATTGTTGTAATTTTGTGGCGAAAATAGACTACCCAATCTCCTCCTTTTGGGGTAGGGCTGTTAAGTTGTAAACTTTGTGACCTCTGTGCTTCTCTTTGTGTCCTCCGTGTTAAGAAATAATTTAAACACAAAGGACACAAAGAGAAGCACAAAGAGCACAAGGAGAGGTTCATAACAGAACTTAATAGTTCGGCACCTTTGGGGATGTTGGGTAGTGCTACAATATTAATATTTTATTACTTAATGAATTATTTAGACAATAAATATATAGAGAAGCATTTTTCGGGGAAGATATTCGATATCATCAGCGAAAGTGCCGACGAAATGGGCTTAGAATGCTATGCCATAGGTGGATACGTAAGGGATATATTTTTGCATCGTAAATCGAAAGACATTGATGTTGTAACCGTAGGCAAAGGGATAGATTTGGCGCAAGAAGTAGCAAAACGATTGGGTCGATCTACTAAACTGTCGGTTTTTAGAAACTTTGGTACAGCCCAAGTTAAGCACAAAGAGATAGAAGTTGAATTTGTTGGTGCACGAAAAGAATCGTACGAAAGAGGTTCTCGCAAACCTTTTGTAGAAGACGGAACGTTGGAAGACGACCAAAATCGCCGCGATTTTACCATCAATGCACTGGCAATCTGTTTAAATAAAAAACATTACGGTAAGCTTCTCGATCCATTTGGAGGATTAGAAGACTTAGAGAACTGCATTATTCGCACTCCTCTTGATCCCGATATAACTTTTAGTGACGACCCGTTGCGAATGATGCGTGGAATACGCTTTTCGAGTCAATTGGGTTTTGATATCGAAGATAAGACGTTTGATGCCATAAGTCGTAATAGGGAACGCATCAAAATTGTTTCGCAAGAACGTATTATTGATGAGTTAAATAAAATAATATTATCTCCCAAACCATCTGTCGGGTTCTTATTACTTTATAAAACTGGTTTGTTGGATCTTATATTTCCCGAATTAGTTGCCTTAAAAGGTGCAGAAACAAAGGATGGGGTAGGGCATAAGGATAATTTTTATCATACATTGACGGTTCTTGATAATATCTCCCGAAAAACCGATGATCTTTGGTTGCGTTGGGCTGCCATACTCCATGATATTGCCAAACCGGCAACGAAACGTTGGGATCCGAAACTGGGTTGGACATTTCACAATCATAACTTTGTGGGGGCTAAAATGACTCATAGTATATTTCGGCAAATGAAACTGCCGTTGAGCGAGAAGATGAAATATGTTCAAAAACTAGTTGGTCTGCATATGCGTCCTATTGCTTTGGTGGAGGATGTGGTATCGGACTCGGCTGTTAGACGATTGCTGTTTGAAGCAGGAGATGACATAGAAGACTTAATGACTTTGTGCGAAGCTGATATAACTTCCAAAAACCCTGATAGGGTTCGCCGTTTCTTGAAAAATTTCGAGATCGTACGTCAAAAGATGAAAGATATTGAAGAAAAAGACCATGTCCGTAACTTTCAACCGCCTCTTTCGGGTGAAAAAATTATGGAAATTTTCGGTCTTCCTCAAGGGGCAATGGTGGGGCGTTTGAAGTCGTCGATAAAAGATGCCATTTTGGACGGGGTGATTCCTAACGAATATGATGCCGCTTATAAATACCTGACAGATAAGGCAGGTGCTTTAGGGCTGAAACCCGTGAAGTAATTTCGTCGTAGGGGCGTATTCGTGAAAGAGTAAACGGGCGTATGCAATACTCCCTACGTGAGTAAATTATACAGAATTTCTTCTTTGGAGTATTTTCTCTATTACTTCTTTATCTACTTCGATATCAAATTTTCGAGCAAAAGGATAAGGGCTATTTATAATATTGTCATAATCCTCTATTCTCAATGTACGAGGATATTCAGGTACTGTAAACCAATCAATATAAGTGGCTTGTTCGTTCTTTATTTTGCAGTTTGATGTAGCTAGTATTGTTTGTATCCACAATTCATCGGTGCAAAAACAATATCTAAGTTTTTTCATGAATCCGGGATTTTTATTTATAAAGGAGATGAGGTAATCCATTGCATCATATCTTAAAATCCCCCAATTTGACCCGCCGTATACATCCATTTTTTTATAAAAAGATCTTCTGATGCCATATTTCAGTTGTATTTTGCGGATATTGCCAATAACCTTCTTTCGGAATATATCCCAAAGGCTATTCCCTGTAATATCATATTCCCAATAAAGTTCGTACCTGTTTATTCCTCCATGATACGCCCAGTTAGCAATAGGTAGTTTCTGGGAAACAATATAGCTAGAATCATTTTTTTTGATAACGTTTTTTATTTCGGTACTTGACAATAAAGGAAGATCTTGACCACTAATAAATATTGAATACTTGTATCTTTTTTCGTACGCTTTCTGAAAGAGAAAGAGTGTGCATGCCGATAGATTATAACTACCCCATGTTACATGCAATTCGGAGTAGAACCGCACATCGGGATATTTCGCAATAAGTTCGTCTTTGTTTATTGCCGATTTGGTATCAATATGCACATATAAATCGAAGTCTCCCACTAAATTATCCAATAATAATTCGAGTTGACTCTGATTTTTATGTGCAATAATTAAAATGGCGATTTCATTCATCCTTATACAGTTTACTCTAGGTTAAACATATCGTCGATACCTCCTTCGGGTTGAACATCTGTGGCATTCATCAGTGTACCATCCTCAGATGAAGATCCGGCACAAGGATTGGAACTGCCCGCAGCTTTGCTGAACTGATCGTCGGGAGAATATCCCAGTCGAGGATCGGCGTATACTTTCTGCATAAATAATCCGAAGATAGGAAGAGCCATGGCAGCACCCTGCCCTTGAGCAGTACGGTCGAAGTGGATCGAACGGTCTTCGCCACCCACCCATGTTGCAGTAACCAGTTTGGGGGTGAATCCCATAAACCAACCATCTGAGTTATTTTGTGTTGTACCCGTTTTACCCCCCATTGGAGCTCTCAGGTTGTATTTGTACCGTATTCTGCTACCTGTACCTCCGTCCATAACGGCACGAAGCATGTCGAGCATTTTTACCCATGTAAGCTCATTAAAGACCTCTTTCATACGAGGCTCGAATGTGGCGATAACATTTCCGTGAGCATCCTCTATACGGGTTACATAGGTAGGTAGTGATCTGATTCCTTTGTTGACAAATGCGGTGTAAGCTCCTGCCATTTCGGAAATCGATACATCCGGTGTACCCAAAGCTAAAGATACTACAGGATCTATTTTTCCTGTGATACCAAATGTGTGCAAGGTACGTACAAACGAGTAAGGTGATGTCTGTTTCATCAGGTAAGCGGTTACCCAGTTATCGGAATTCTGTAGCCCCCATTTGATAGACACCATTTCGCCTACTCTTGACGTAGATGCGTTGCGTGGCGACCACTCTCTACCGTCTTCGGTAGTCAATACTTGTTGCACGTGCATCATTTGGTCGCAAGGAGTCATACCTTCTTCCATTGCTAAGGTATACAAGAACGGTTTTATGGTAGAGCCTACTTGTCGGCGTCCTACGTTAACCATATCGTATTGGAAGTATTTGAAATCTATTCCCCCCACATAAGCTTTTACATGTCCGTTTGCAGGTTCCATTGCCATAAATCCTGCACGTAAGAAACCTTTGTGATAACGGATCGAGTCCCAAGGAGTCATAGTAGTATCTACCTCGCCTGCCCATGAGAATACTTTCATGTCGATGGGTTGCTTAAATATTTTCATGATGTCTTTCTCCGAAAAACCTTCTTTCTTCATGTTGCGGTAACGATCCGAAACCTTCATTGATTTGTAAATCAGCGAATCGGCTTGTTTGGCAACAGTCGAAGAAAATGGAGCATACGATCGACCTCTTTTTTCTTTATCGAATAAGGGTTGCAAGTCTTTGCCCATGTGTTCTTTCATAGACTCTTCGGCATAGGTTTGCATTTTAGAATCTATGGTAGTGTATATTTTTAACCCGTCGGTATATAAACTATAAGGCTTACCATCCGATTTTTTATTTTTGTTGCACCAACCGTATATAGGGTATGTTTCCCACGCAATAGAATCGGTGGTATATTGTTCTTGTTGCCAGTCGGCGTAATTGTCACGATTGGGCTTCTTGGCAGTCATAGCCACACGCAGATATTCTCTGAAATAAGGTGCTAAACCGTCTTTGTGATCTACTCTTACAAAATCGAGAACAAGAGGTAATTGTTTCAACGAATCCAATTCTGCTTTAGTAATGTACTCTGCCTTATACATTTGCTCCAACACAACATTGCGTCGACCTTTTGTAGCCTCCAGTCTTCTTTTGGGGTTGAAGTGAGATGGGTTTTTACACATTCCGATCAAGGTCGCAGCTTCTTCTATAGTGAGGTCTATCGGTTTTTTATTGAAGTAAACTTTAGCAGCCGATTGGATACCTACAGCGTTATTGAGGAAGTCAAATTTGTTGAGGTACAAATTGATGATTTCTTCTTTTGTATAGTTACGTTCGAGTTCAACGGCAATAACCCATTCTATTGGTTTTTGAAGTACCCTGTCCACAACATTGTCTGCAGGTGGCGAATAAAGTTGTTTTGCCAACTGTTGAGAGATGGTACTACCTCCACCACCACTTTCTTGACGGAAAATAACACGCTTTACCATTGCACGTCCTATGGCATATACATCTATCCCCGAGTGTCCGTAAAAACGAGCATCTTCGGTTGCTACCAAAGCCTTTATAAGGTATGGTGATAGCTCCTCGTAGTTAGAGTATATTCTGTTCTCTTTACTTTGAGAGTACGTTCCCAGCAATTCGTTATCGGCAGAATATGCCTGAGAAGCATATTTGTCGATGGGGTTTTCTAAATCTTCAATGGGAGGTGTATAACCTATAACACCGGTGGCAATAAGCGTGAAGACTAATGTCGTAAATACTATTGCAGCAATAAACACTCTCCATAACCATTTTACAATCTTATTGTCTCTACTCACCGAATCTTTTTCTTTTTTCTTATCTTGCTTACTCATATGATCCTCAAAAACATAAATGAAAACCGATTTCTCGATCAATGTTTTAACCGTGCGAAAGTAATCAAAAACAATCAAATATCACAAAATATTGAATCAGTTTTATAAAAGGTTAGGATACAAGTGTGCTCGGTTTGTTTTTTCTTGGCTTTTCTGGATGTGTTTTTTAAGCATGCAGCCCTAAAGTTTAAGGTCAAGGCTTCTGTTTACATATAGTTGCAAAGTAAAGGAGATTTCTAAGAAGCTGTTTAAATTTTATTACAAATATCTGTAGGGGTGAAAAATCTTTCACCCGTAGTTTGATCGGACGTATAATTATATGGTGGTCTTTCATAAATCTGTAATTTTATTTTATAAAAATTTAAAGAGGCTCTAATATTCACAAAAAAGGATCTACAAGCTAAAATTAATAACTTGTAGATCCTTCTATTTCAGTGAATAATACTTATTCGGATAATTGCCCTACAACAACTCCACCTTTTTTATCAGCATTAAATACGATCCAAACAGTTGCTTTTTCGCCTGTTTTCACAACCTTATTTTGAATTACTTCAAGAGCGGTTACTGTTACAGCCTTCCCATCAATCGTCAACACAGCATTCGTCTTTACACCTTCGGTTATAGCTCCGGCTGCATTTGTGAAAGTCAAAACAATAGTACTCTTTGCATCCTCACTTTTAAAATTCCACTCTACCTTATTGGCGGCATAGCTTAGCTTATATGTTCCTTTATGTGTGCCTTGAATTTTGCTTGTTTTGTCCCAAACAAATCTTGTGTTAGCATCTGTTTTCGGATCAGCTATCACAGACACAGTAAGAACACCCATGGATCCACTCTTGTCGCTAACTATTATTTTAGTAGTACCTACTTTAACACCGGCTACAGTGATTTCTTTTCCCGAAATCGTAGCAGTTGCAATCTTGGCATCTCCTGACTTAATTAAATATTTACCATCGCCATTTTTAATTGTAGTTTTGCTTGTTTTCCCTACAACAACTTCAATACTACTCTTTTCAAAAGAAAGGGATTTTTTATCATCATCATCGTGACAACTAGAGATAAATGATACTAATGCCAATAGGCAGATAAATAATTTAAACTTTTTCATAATTTCTAACATATTAATTGATTAATAAAACAATGTTTTTGATTTTTTTTATCTAAAATTCGTATCTGAATCCTGTATTAACTCCTACCATTGTCTGCTTTTCAGTACGGATACTCAATGGTTGATTATTATCAAAATAGTATGAAACATGAGGATCCAAATATAAATTCCAGCCTTTATGAAATTTATAGGATAGCCCAATAGATGCACTAAGCGACCACTGCAAACCTTTTATACTCTCTTCCTGCGTTATTGTTTTTTTTGTTTCATATACATATTGCGAAAAATCGGATCTAATCCCTTTTTCAAGCATCACTCCTGCACCAGCATAAAGTTTCCATTGGGGAGTGATATTGTAGATGTTGGCAACCAAATTTACAGGTATACCGATATAATGTAATTTCAATTCCGCAGAATAATATTGTTTATCAATATCCTTATAACTTGTAGATAAGTAGCTATATGTTAGCCCTGTTTCTAGTCTCAAAATATTATTTAGTTTTTTACTAACTTGTACCCCTATACTAAAAGGAGGTGCGTATTCTACATCCGAAATAGCATTGAAACCAGGCATGGGGTCTGCTCCACAACCGGGGGGATCGGAGGAAGCTAAGAGATTCTCTCCCGAAGAGTTTGATTGTACTATTGATGCTCTCAAGGATGCTCCCAATTCCCATTTGTTATTCTTTCGTTGAGGTTCGTATGCCAAAATCAGATTGTCGTTTCCGATATACATATTCAGATTATCAATAATGACTTTCTTTGGTATCGAATCTTCAATAGTTTTCACCGTCTCTTCCGCCGTATTATACTTTTTATCAGCATGATGTGCAATTTCTTCTTTTGACTCATCTATTTCTTTATGCGAGAACGTTGCGTCTTTACCAATTTTATTATAGACATTTTTTTTACCTATAAAATCATCAAGTATGATTTTATTATTCAACCGATTATACGGCTTGGCAGAATTCGCAATAGATCGACAGTCAATAGTATTCATCATTTTCACTTCTGCTTTATAGGGTGCTAGCAATTCGTATTGTGACTCATTTATTTTTAAAACATAAATTAAAATTAATAGTATGGCTGCCGCAATACCCGGGTAAAGAAATGGTCTTAAAATATTTCTTTTCTTCGAGCCGATACGTTCACTTATATTATCCCAGCATTTTTCGTCAACAAGTGATTGATAGTTTTCTAGATTATTCTTGAAATAATCATAGAATATATCTTCCTCCCTATTTGGTTCCTTGTTTCGCATATTCTTTTCCGATTATTGATTTTACACTTTCTTGCAGAATCTTACGTGCTCTGGCTAATTGAGATTGAGATGAATTTTCTTTTATTTTTAATATTTCTGCTATTTCACTATGAGAATATCCTTCGATGGCATAGAGATTAAAGACTGTACGATATCCTAATGGTAATTTTCCGATACAAGCCAAAAGGTCATCTGCTGTCAATTGACTGAGAATGGATGCTATACCTTCGTCCTCAATATTTTCGCACTCATCCAATGATACTCTAAACATTATTGATTCGTTTTTTCGTAAATACTCCAAAGATGTGGTAACGAATATGCGTCGAATCCATCCGGCAAAAACTCCCTCACCGGTATATGTATCAATTTTTGTAAATACTTTCACAAATCCGTCTTGTAAAAGATCTTGGGCAACATTTCGATTATTCACATAACGAAAACAAACACTCATCATCTTGGGTGCATACACTTGATATAATGTTCGCTGAGATTGCGGATTTCTTCTTTTACAACCTGCGATTAATTCATTTTCATCCATTAACCGACGATTTATTGCTCATCTACCATATTCTTATGAAATATATTCTGAAAATCAAAGCAGCATTACTCCAAACCATGTCTTTTGAAAGTTCTCCTTTATATAGTAGATGCAGAAGGGAGGTTAATAACTGCATGAATATCTTTTGAAAGCGCATTATTAACTAAAAAAGTTTAGCACAAGACAAAAACGATGAATGACCCCGAGACAGCCTTGAGGAATTTTTCAGATTAAATATCTGACAGTCAGTATATTTTGATGGTTTTGATTAGAGTAAGATCTTGTTTTTTAATATTTTGAAAAGAAAATATTGCAAATTTTATTACGATATGAAACCAAGGTTTCCAACAAAGCTAATGTAAACCCATTCAGAAGTGTCAATATATTGATTGTTTTTTGTAATGTGCTTAGGGGAAGTTTATAAAAAAAATGAACCGATGTCTTGAATCACTATTCAAAACATCGGCACACTTTTGTCATTAAGTCATTAAGTTATATTATAAGTCAAAAATATTTATTATAACTAAAGCAAAGATAGATGCTAATAAGTAGCCCTGCAATCACCATAAATAATGAATTTATAAGGGTTGAATCACTATTAATAGTGATAGAGTGGGCTGTTGTTTTTACTTAAAACCTGAAAGACACCATTGCTGCAAGGTTACGAGGGTCAATTTGATTAATATATCCTCCACGGAAATAAGAATTATAACCGAGTTTGTCAAATATATTATTAAAAAACACGCGTGCAGTGAAAGGTCCGTTGACATACCCCAATTGGGCATTTACGGTAGTATATGCAGGCATGTCGAACGGTTTAATGCCCGGAGCGTAGATGTGACCATCATAAGCATTACTAAACTCGTTAACAGGGCGTTTTCCTACATAGTATGTTCCCAAACCTATCGAAAGTCCTTTCAGTACATTTTTATTTATTGTGTAATATACCCATCCGTTGGCAGTATGCTTTGGCGCATTCATGGGAGCCGAACCATTTACGTACGAAGGGCTATTTTCGTATTTTGCATCCAAATAAGCGTATCCTAACATTACTTGCAGGTTGCTTAGGATACGTCCGTTTAGTTCTACTTCTACACCTTTTCTTTTCAAATCTCCCGCTTTATATACATAACCTGTTGTTTTGGTTGTTCCTTCAATGTATTCGCTATTGGTAAGATTTTCAGTAATAATATCGAAATAAGTAAAGTTGAAACGGAGTCTGTCTCCCAACCAATCGGATTTGAATCCGGTTTCGAATTGTTTTGTGAGTGAGGGTCCTGCTTCGGTAACTTTATCGGTTAAGATATTTGCTGCACCTCTCAGGCTTGTGCTTGTAGTATAAGAGGCAAACACATTTACATTTTTGATAGGAGTAACCATTACCCCCACCATAGGATTCCAGGCATTTCTCGTATCATTTCCTGCGGTGGCATTAAGGGTAGATATGGAACTGTAACGAATACCTAAAATCAGTTTCAGATAATCTGTAATAGTCATCACTTCTTGTGCCATTACGCCATAGGTTGAGTATTTGCCTCTTACCGGGGCTGCTTCTTTACCCAATCCGTTTTTCTTTAATACTTCGGCAGAGGGAGCAATATTGTTTATGGGCTTTAAAACATTAATGGTATCAACAACCATTGCTCCCAAGTCTGTTGTGTAGGCGTCGGCAATGCGGAAATCGAAACCTGCTTGAAAGGTATGCTTTACCGAACCGGTGTATACATCTTTTCCGATAAAGTCTAATTGGAATGTACTATTTTTATCATCTCTTTGATAGCGAGAGATAGTTCGCTTTCTTAGATCATAGTTTATAGGTGCGCCCTTTTTCGCTACTGTTCCTAAACCTGTAGAAGTGTTATCTACTTGATAGGATGAATTGAAATAGGCGGCACGAATACTTAACTTATCTGTAATCATACGGGTAACACGGGTCGAGTAAGTTAATATTTTGGTGTTCACATTGTCCATGTTTTTGAACCCCAGAAATTTATCATAAGGCATTTCGTATAAAGCTTCAGTGCCAATATCAGCTAGATTTACGGTACTTGTAACCGGAGTCCTGTCTTCGTTCAGATAATCGAGTTCGAGATTTACAGTAGTTTTGTCGTCCGGACGCCATTCTAACGAAGGGTTAATATATACTCTGTCTAAGGATACATATTTGCGGTAGTTATCAGCATGTTCATACGCCCCGTTTAAACGTACAGCAAGAGTCCTTTTTTTGTCTAATACTGTTTGCACATCGAAGGTTGGACGCACTTGCCCCCAACTGCCTACCCTAAGAGACACCTCCCCTGTATTTATAAATTTGGGAGTTTTTGTTACAACATTAATAACGCCTCCTGCATTCCCTAAGTCGGTAATAACCCCCTGTGTTACAGCTGCAGATCCTTTTATCATTTGAATGCTTTCTACACCTTGCATATCGGTTATTCCTGATGCTGTTTGAAATTGCGAGTCTATTCGAACACCATTTTTCAATACCGGAATTCCCCGAAATCCACGGGTCGACATACTCTCTTTTACACCACCATATGAACCGAAAAGGGTCACACCGGGTACGTTTTTCATGGCATCAGCAATACTCAATACTCCTTGTTCTGCTATTACTTTTTCTGAAATTACAGATATCGTTTGTATTTGTTCACTCGGACGTAGGGGCATTCGGGTGATTGCCTCCAGCTTTTCGGGCTGTTTATGGCGTTCTCCAAAAACCTCAATTTCCTTAAGCGTATTGCTTATTTTCAGATCGAAGCGAAGAGTTTGCTGCGGGCCTTCGGTTATGGTTATATCTTGTTCTTTTGAATTATACCCGACAAAACTTGCCGAAACTTTGAAAACTCCTTTAGGGAGATTTCTGAACCTGAATTCTCCATTTTCGTTGGTTAATGTTGAGTAGTTGGTTCCTTCAATCACAATAGTAGCCGATACAAGCGGATCGCCTTTTTCATCATAAACACTTCCTCTTATTCTCTGTGCCGAGGTATATGTTGTGCATGTAAGAAATAGTAATAGAAAAAAATAGATTTTTTTTGACATAATTGTATTTATGGTTTAGTTAAAAATGGACCACATATAAGTGTTGTGAACTATTTATTGCCACATTTTGGATCGGGAGGTGAGGGCATAGCTCCGCCCCTACACCAAAAGTGCAGCATTAATTTATTTCAATCACTTAAATGAAGCACAACAAAGGTCTGAATTCAAAAACAAGGAGACAATCGCAATAAATAATGATATTAGATATAGATTATAGTCTTATCTAGGTATGAAAATATAGATGTTGTCTATTTGCCACACAAGAAAATGTCAAAAATGCTAAATAATATGAAGATATATTGTGTTTTTATAATCGTAATAAATAATGAATTTTCATGGTATTTTTCCATCAATCCATTTATCTACTAGTTCGATTCGCGTCTTTAGGGGTATTTTTTCTATCTCTTCTAAATCGCAGGTGCCAAAAACATCCATGAATCGCATCATTGGATCGAGGTGTGCCGTAAAATTCCATGTGAGTGCTTTCATAATCGATTTCTCTCGACGTGGATTCTTAGTAACCCTTACCTGAAAAGCTTCCTGTTGCAATCCTTCCGGCTTTCCGGGATACAATTTCTGCCCCAGGTTCATCGATTGTTTTGTATTGTGCATGCAGATGCGGGCAATGTGCAGATAATGTTCATTACCCGTGAGTAAATACAAACGATAATAGGGAAAAGAAGACCAGGAAAAACCCAAGTCGGCAGCAGAATGTCCAATGGCAATCAAATGCTGTCCTACAATACTTCGGTCTTTGGGCCAATCAGTTTCGTTCTGCTGATCGATCTCTACCGGAATTTCGTACATATAACACCATGTTTCTTCATATATAGCCGCTTGTTCTGCTGCATCAAGCCATTTTTTATCCTTGGTTAAATCATACATTGCCAAAAAAGCATTGATAGCCTGTTGTCCCGATTCGCTGTCAATTGTTTGTGGATTGTCTATTACACAAGCTACATACATATACTGTTGGTGAATGTTTGTATAGCAAAACTCTGCTGCTGCCTGTGCTGCTTTTTTAAATTGTTTTTCTCCTGTAGCCAAATACAAATCAACGAGATACCTAACTGCACAGATGGTTAAGTACTTGTTTTTCTTGCCTGACGGATGCTTTTGTTCTTCTATTTTAAATGGATCGTATTCCATGTAATAACTACCGTCTGCATTTTGATTTTCGACCAAAAAATTGCCGAATTTTTTGCAAGCAGCCAGCCACGATGGTTGTTCTATGCCCCTCCGGTTGGCAAAGCTCCAAGCATTCAAAATAAAGCTCATGCCTGTGCATGTCTCCCTCATTGATGCCTTTGCCCAATCGTCCCATGTTCCGTTTAATGCAGCAAAACGGGTTCGGGGAAGCCCCAATGCAGTAAGTCCGTTAGTAGACCAAAAGGTAATTACTTTTTCTCCTCTTTCGCGGTAAACCTCGTTACTCTGCTCTACTCCGGCTCTAAACAGGGCATAACCGGCTCCCGGCTGACAACCGACAAAGCCCAGTTCGAACGTGTTTCGGTCAAGCGTAAATTTTTTCAGATTCACGCTCCACGGAAAGCCGGGTGCTTTGGTTGTCGGTTCCTCCAAATAATAATAATTGATGGTCTTGAGCAGATCGGCATACGCCTCTTTTAGGTCGACTTGATAGATGCGAGGATTGTACAGGTCGAAAGCCAAATTCCAAGCAGTTTGTAATGCAAACGGATAATTGTCTGTCTTACCTATCTTTATATATACCTTGTAGGCATGTGTACTATTTCCTTTGATAAAAGGGTGTAACCGTATTCCCATGCCCCCTCGGCGTAGATCTGAACCCGGATAGGTGACTACTGCTGCAAATGAATGTTCATTTGTTCTTTTAATGATTCCTACTCCGCCAAACTGATAACCGGCATCAACCTCCATGTTGTTATGATCGTTGAGTGTTGTTTCGCACTTAGAATCTTTGTGGACTAAAGTGAGTGTTAATCCTTTTTTCTTATTTCTCATCATTACAACGGGCAGCGGAAGGCGGTCTTCGCGATACAGGAATGTTTGGTCTGTAGCATTGGGTAAGTGAGAAGGAAGGTTGCCGTCCTTCTCGAAATTGTTGCGATACCAAACTCCGGGAATGAAGTATTCGTTTTCGAGCAAACTGTCTTTCGAAGATATATTCAAACCAACGGAAGACGAGAAACCTTTTCCTTCGGAGTTGTGAGCATTAGCTACTTCAATTGTGCGGCTCAGCTCAAACTCTCCATTGCCTTTTGATGTGAATATATCGTTGATATTAAGTCGTATACCTGCATCAACCTGTAAGCTTCCACCCAATAATATCGCATCATTCTTTTTGGTGCAACTTGTATAAGGCACATAATAATTGGTAGAATCGGAGGTTGAGACAATGGCAAGTTGATTCTTTTGAATATCACCATTTAAATTTTCTCCATAAGCATTAAAGGTGACTTGATAAATACCTTTTTTTTGTTTTTCAGCATTCAATGTTATATCTCCGGAAATCAAACTCATCTTTTGCGCCTGCAAAGAGGAAAACACAAAAAGACATCCCAGTATAAGCAAATTGCGTTTACGAATCATTGAGTATTAGGTTTATAAGTTAACTCTATTTTTATTTGATACAAATGTAACTTTGCTTTGGAAACATTGCCAAATTTCTTCACCTCTTTTTCTATCAAAAAGAAGAAAATGTTTTAAGAGTGAGTCTCATTAATAATCTTTTTATTGTCTGTTTCCTACTTAAATGACTTAATTTTGTCTCGAAATTATTTATCTTTGTCGAAAAGAAATATAAAAATGAATAGACATAAGTTAATTTTGTTGTTAAGCATCTTTGTAAGTATGTTCTTTCTAGCTTGCTCGGAACCAACCATACAGGAAGATGCTCAAAAAGCTGCCGACCTGTCGAGATCATCAAATACAGCGGCAAAAGAGAATGATTTGGGAACTGCCGGAAAACTTTATAATGAAGCACAAGTAATAATGGATAAATACAGGCAGAACGGTAGATTTGACGAATTCTATCAGTTATACAGTGGTTTTCTTCAAGAAGGTGCTGCTTTAGAAAATCATCAATCTACACCGACACCAACTGATCCGGTATCGTCTACTCCTGTATCGCCGGATTCGAAGCCTATGCCAACCCCTAACAAATAAATAAAACATAACCAAGAATAAACAAATGTCAGAAATATCGCCGGTAGAAGAAAAGAAAAGTCTAAATTTTATAGAAGTCATAATTGAAAAAGACTTGCAAGAAGGAAAAGACGGAGGACGTATCCAAACACGTTTCCCGCCTGAACCAAATGGCTATTTACATATAGGACATGCAAAAGCAATTTGTTTAGATTTTGGTTTAGCTCAAAAATACAACGGAGCATGTAATCTTCGTTTCGATGATACCAATCCGGTAAAAGAAGATACCGAATACGTTGATGCCATCATGGAAGACATCAAATGGTTGGGGTTCGATTGGGCAAATGTATACTATGCGTCCGATTATTTTTCGCAACTGTGGGATTTTGCAGTTCAACTGATTAAAGACGGGAAAGCTTATATTGACGAACAATCGGCGGAGGAAATTGCAAAACAAAAAGGAACTCCTACTCAAGCCGGAACTCATAGTCCGTATAGAGATCGCCCGATTGCAGAAAATTTGGATCTCTTTCAAAAAATGAATGAAGGTATTCTCGAAGAAGGCAGTATGGTGTTGAGAGCCAAAGTAGATATGGCTTCTTCCAATATGCACTTTAGGGATCCTATAATATATAGAATAATTAAGCAGGCTCATCATCGTACGGGTAATCAATGGAATGCCTATCCGATGTATGACTTTGCTCATGGACAATGCGATTATTTCGAGGGGGTTACGCACTCTATTTGTACACTGGAGTTTGTAGTTCACCGTCCTTTGTACGATTGGTTTATCGATCAATTGGCTAACAGCGAGTATCGCCCAACTCAATACGAATTTAACCGTTTGAACCTTACTTACACCATGATGAGTAAGCGAAAATTATTGCAATTGGTAAAAGAGGATTTGGTAAACGGATGGGACGACCCACGTATGCCTACTATCTGCGGATTTAGAAGAAGAGGATATACTCCCCAATCGATACATAATTTTATCGACCGAATCGGTTATACCAAATACGATGGTATGATAGACGTTGCTTTGTTGGAATACGCCATTCGCGAAGATCTTAATAAAAGGGCTACCCGTGTGTCGGTTGTTGTAGATCCGATTAAATTGATACTGACAAATTACCCCGAAGGACAAACAGAGGTAATGGATGCACAAAATAACCCCGAAGACGAAAATTCGGAAAGCCACCCGGTTGTATTTTCGCGTGAATTATATATAGAGAGAGACGATTTTATGGAGGATGCTCCTAAAAAATATTTCCGTCTTACACCCGGTCAAGAAGTCCGTTTAAAACACGGTTACATAATTAAATGTACAGGTTGTAAACGAAATGCCGATGGAGATGTTATAGAAGTATATGCCGAATACGATCCGATGACTAAAAGTGGTATGGCAGAAAGTAACCGTAAGGTAAAAGGAACTATTCACTGGGTATCTACAGCTGATGCCATAGATGTAGATGTTCGCTTGTACGACCGTCTTTTTGTTTCAGAAAATCCGGCAGACGAAAAAGAAGGAGATTTCAGAGATCAGCTGAACCCTGAATCGTTGATTGTAAAAACGGGTTGCAAAGCAGAATCTTATTTGAAAGAGGCTAAGGCTTACGATCATTTTCAATTTCAACGGATTGGGTATTTTAATGTTGATCCCGATTCTACTTTCGATCATTTGGTGTTCAACAGAACGGTTACACTAAAAGATTCATGGAGTAAAATAAAAGATAAAAGCCCCTCTTAATCTCCCCTAAGGGGTGCCCCCTTCCTTTGGCAGGGCAGGAGAGACTAAAATTATATCGTTTTATGGAAGAACGTGATATCACCGAACTATTGTCCCGTTACGAGCAAATGCTTTTGACGGGAAAAAGTATGTACTTTGACGCCGATGAGTATGACGATTTGGCAGAGTACTACGATGAGTTGGATGATATTGAAACCGCACGTGAAATAGTTGCTCTCGGATTGAGTATTCATCCCGATAATGAAGCTTTAATGCTGAGGTTTGGCAAGTATTTGGTATATGATGCCAAATATACTACAGCCTTGCATTATCTCAATTCTCGTTTTTCGGGCTATGATTTTGATCTTTATCTGCTGAAAATAGAATGCTTGTTGCATCTCGATTTGTATGCCGAAGCGTATGAACTGACTGCTGAAGTATTAAAAGATGAGGATACCGATTTGGATGTAATATTATCCGAACTAGGCTTTCTGTATGTGGGAGCAGAATATTATGATGAGGCGATTCTCTATTTTGAGAAAAGTTTAGAGTATGACCCAACTAACATGGAGGTGCTTAACGATTTGGCATACGCCTATGAGGTGAAGTCCGATTTTAATTCAGCTATTATAGTTTGCAATCAGATATTGGATGCCGATCCTTATTCGATAGATAATTGGATCATGCTGGGTAAGCTGTATTCGCTTGACGGAGATTTTGAAAAAGCGATCGACGCTTTCGACTTTGCCCTTGCTTTAGATGATACCAATATAAGTATCTTGAAGCTGAAAGCCCATTGCCTGTTGCTGTCCGAACGTTCGGAAGAGGCAGTCAAAATGCTGAAAGAATGTATTGATATGTCTCCCGAAGAAAGCTTTTTGTATTTTTCTTTGGCAGAATGCTACATGAGCCTCGAGCAATATAAAGATGCATTAAAAGCTCTTTGGGCTTATGAAGGTCTTGTAGGTGAAACTCCGGAGTCTATGGCTAATAAGTCTCATGCCTATTTATTACTCGAACAGATTGATGAATCGGTAGAGTTGATAGATAAAGCCTTGAAGGCAGATTCGGATTCTTACGATGTGAATATGATTGCAGGTGAGGTGTATCTGAAACTAAATATACTGGCGGGTGCCGAAATATTCTTCAAGAAAGCTTTAGTACTCGATGAGGATAGTGCTGATGAGGTTTTAGAGAAACTGGTTGCGGTATATCTTCGTAAAGATGAGTTGTTGAATGCCATTGAGTGTCAAGAAAAATTATTCGAGATAACAGAATCACCCGAATCTCACGAAAAACTAGCTTTATTATACATGGAAAATGGAGATAAAGACAATTTTGATGCTGCGATTGAATCTTTTGATGACGAATCGTTGTTTTCTGTATTTTCTGTTTTCTACCCAAATGATGTATTGGAAATTCCGAGCCGTCAATCGATGTTACTTCGGTTAAATGAGGCATACGAATGTCGCCTATTGTATAAAAATATTAAATATTAAAGTCTATAATACTGTGTTTACCTATTGTCAATTGCTTTTCTGATAGCTGAACACCGCCCATGAATTGAATACCAAGGCAAAACCACAAAGAATAAAAAATTGCGGCATCATTTCTCCGAATGCACTACCTTTGAGATATACTAACCTCATTACCTGTATAAAATATTTCAAGGGATTGATGGTTGTTATTGCTTGAGCCCAAGCCGGCATACTGGCTACGGGTGTATACAAACCGCTCATCAGAAGTAAAATCATCATGAAGAAAAACATCACGAACATGGCTTGTTGCATAGTATCCGAATAGTTCGAAATAATCAGTCCCATTCCCGATACAACGAGAATATAAATGGTTGTAAACAAAAATATGGTAAGTAAACTTCCTGCCGGATAAAGTCCGTAAACCAATGCAGCCAGCCCCATGCAAGCACTTAGTACAACAAATCCGATCACCCAATAAGGAATCAGTTTAGCCAGTACAAACATCAGCTTACTTACCGGAGTTACGTTCATTTGTTCGATAGTTCCCGATTCTTTTTCCCCGACAATATTTAGAGCAGGCAGGAAACCGCACAGCATCGTAAGCAGCATCACCATTAAAGCCGGAACCATAAAGACCTTATAATCTAAATGAGGATTGAATTGGTATTGTGGCATGACACTGAACGAGGGAATCTCTACATTGGCTTCTGTTTGGATTCCATACTCTTCCCTCAATTCTTGCGAATAATCACCTAGTATAGTTGAGAGATAGGAAGAGCCCAATCCCCCTTTTGTTCCGTTGACCGAATTGGCTGAAATCATCACATGACCTGCACCTTCGTTGATGATGTTTGCCTCAAACTCGTCCTCTATTTCAAATATAATGTCGGCATCTCTCGATTCTATGCTATTCATGGCAGCGTTGTTGGTTGCCGATACATCTGCCAGCTTAAAATAACCAGAGGCAGTCGCTTTCTGAATCAGGCGTTCCGAATAGGGGCTGTGATCATTATCTATAACACTTAGTTTGACATTCTTTACTTCTTGATTGGCTGCCCAAGGCATGACTAACATCATCATAACAGGCATTGTTATAATCATTCTTGGAATAAATGAGTTCCTCATGATTAGCTTAAACTCTTTCTCTATCAAAAACTTTAACATGGCTGTTTAATTTAATCTGGTTTTAAATTTCTTCAGGCTGATTATGATAAGACTGCCTGCCATTGCTGTAAGAATGAGTATTTCTTTCAGTACAAACCGTGTTTCAACCCCTTGAATCATTACTTTTTTTACAGCTTCAATATACCAGCGGGCAGGCACTATGGCTGAAACCCACTGCAATATTTTCGGCATGCTTTCTACGGGGAATATCATGCCCGACAATAGCATAATGGGCATCATTAATCCCATACCCGAAGCAAGCATAGCCGCCATTTGGCTGTCTACCAAAGTAGATATAAGCAAACCTAGAGACAATGCAGTGAATATAAACAAGAGAGATATCAGTATCAACAAAAACAAGCTTCCGGCTATCGGGACATGCAGCACGAATACCGCAAGAAGAAGTATAGTTATGAGGTTGAGTATAGACAGTGTAAAGTATGGAACTGCTTTTGCCAAAATAATATATATCGGTTTTAGGGGCGACGAAAGCAGAATTTCCATTGTTCCAGTTTCTTTTTCCCGCACAATGGCTATGGAAGTCATCATGGCACATATGAGCATCAGAATAAGTCCCATAACACCCGGCACAAAGTTGTATGCACTTTTTAACTGCGGGTTATACAACATTTTTACTTCGGGTATAATCCTGAAAGGTACTCTGTATTGTTCCATAAGTTCCTGCTGATACGAACCTAATATGCCTGAGGCATATCCGGTAAGCATTGTTGCCTGATTGGGGTCGGTTCCATCAGCTATCAGTTGTACCGATGCTTCGCCATTGTGCAAAAGGTTATTGGCAAAATCTTGACTAAAAACGATTACCAAATTGATTTTTCCGTATTTGAATATATCTTCAATTTGGTCGGGACTTTTCAACTCTTCGGCAATAGTGAAGTATTCGCTTGCTTGAAACCGTTCCTTGATAAGTTGTGTCGAAGCATCTTTCGAGGGGTCAAATACGGCTATCTGCGTATCCTTTACTTCGGTAGTAATGGCAAAGCCGAATAACAATATTTGTGCGATTGGCATACCCAACAAAATCAACATGGTACGTTTATCGCGGAAAATATGATAAAATTCTTTTCTTACGAACACATAGAACTGCTTCATAACTAATCTGCTTTTCGGATTGCTTTTCTAGCTAACTGATAGAATACATCATCCATTGTTGATGAGTGAAATTGTTTTCGTAGATTCTCGGGCGAACCCAAGGCTTCAATTTTGCCATCTACCATAATGGATAGGCGATCGCAATATTCGGCTTCGTCCATGTAGTGGGTGGTAACAAATATTGTGATGCCTTTGTCGGAAGCATTATAAATCAGCTCCCAAAATTGACGGCGGGTAACGGGGTCTACACCGCCGGTGGGTTCATCTAGAAATACGATTTGCGGATTGTGGAAAATAGACACCGAAAACGACAGCTTTTGTTTCCATCCCAACGGTAAATCTCTTACCAACGTATTGCGCTCCGCCTGAAAATTCAGTTCGTGCAAGAGTTCATCGGTTTTTACCGTAATATCCTTACTTTTCATACCGTATATTCCTCCGAAAAGCCGCAGGTTTTCCCACACTTTCAGGTCTTCGTATAGCGAAAATTTTTGGCTCATGTATCCGATATTTTTCTTGACTTTTTCTGATTGTTTGAAAATATCGAATCCGGCTACCATTCCTTTTCCTGACGTGGGATGGCTTAATCCGCACAACATGCGCATGGCGGTAGTTTTACCCGCACCGTTTGCTCCGAGGAATCCGAAAATTTCGCCGCGGTAAACATCAAATGTAATATTATCGACTGCCGTGAAGTTTCCAAACTGCTTGGTCAGATTTTCTGTATTTATTACTTTTTCTTTCATTTTTCAGCTTTTTTTGATAGCAACATAAAGCAATCTTCTACTGTCGGTTGAATCGTTTCAATTTCAATATCCGAATGACCCTTATTTGCCAAAAAGATTCTCAAATCTTCGGAAGAACTGTCAATAGTAACGTGGAATATTTTTCCGAATGAAAACGAAGATGTTACGTGAGTATAGCTGTGTAAGTCCCCTAACAGACGGTGCATGTGGTTGGTTTTAACTGACCAAAGGATTTCGGGGTATCCGGCAATGATATTTTTAGGAGAATCTACTTGCATAAATTCGCCCTTCTGAATCAAAGCAATGCGGTCGCACAATGTTGCCTCGTCCATGTATGGAGTCGAAGCGAGTATCGTGATTCCCTGTTCTTTTAGTTTTATCAGCATTTCCCAAAATTCCTTGCGAGAAACAGGGTCAACACCTGTTGTTGGTTCATCAAGAAACAAAACGGTTGGTTTGTGTATCAGCGCACAACTCAACGCCAATTTTTGCTTCATACCGCCTGAAAGTTTCCCGGCTTTCCGGTTTTTGAAAGGCTCGATCTGCTTGTAAATATCTTCTATCAGGTAATAGTTTTCTTTGATGGTGGTATTGAAAACAGTGGCAAAGAAGTTCAAGTTTTCTTCTACCGTCAAATCTTGATAAAGCGAGAATTTGCCGGGCATGTATCCGATGATATTGCGAATTTTCTTGTAATCTTTCACCACATCAAGTCCGTCTACAATAGCAGTTCCGCTATCGGCAAGCAGCAGCGTTGTCAATATTCTGAAAAGCGTTGTTTTGCCTGCTCCATCGGGACCTATGATGCCATAAATCTCTCCCTGATTAACATCGAAGCTTAAATTTTTCAAAGCTTGAACTCCATTATATGACTTATTTAAGTTGTTTATTACAAGGGATTTCATTGCTTTTTAATTGATTTTAATTTCGCCATACATCCCTTTCTTAATGTAACCGTCGTTTTTAACAGCCACTTTTAGGGCATATACTAAATTGGCACGTTCGTCTCTTGTTTGAATGGTTTTAGGGGTAAATTCGGCTTTATCCGAAATCCAAATGACAGTTCCCTCATATTCTTTCCTGTCGGATTCTCCGTGGTCGGAATAGACTTTCACGTGCTGCCCTATCTTCAAAGCAGTAAGCTGGCTGGCAGTAATATAGACCCGTAAATTCATATTCTCAATGTCAGCCACTTTAAACAATGCTCTGCCTTGTGTAGCCAGTTCGCCTTGCTGGGCATACTTTGATAATACTGTTCCGTGGATAGGGCTATAAATACTGTTTTTGTGTATTTGGTCTTCAATTTGAGCGACTTGTACTTCCAAACCTAAACTTTCTCCGGAAACACTTTTGTTGCTGTTTTCCAAGGTTTCCTTTTGAGCGTCCAATTGCCTTTCGAGCAACGATATTTGAGCATTGATGTCATCCAATTGTTTTTGGTTGGCGGCATTTGATTTTATCAGATTTTCGAATCGTTTTTGTTCTGTTTTTTGAGTAGCTATTTGCTGTTGAATGGATGCAATTTGCTTTGAAACGTTGTAATGACGGCTTTCCACCGATTTCATATTTGCCAATAACTGTACTTTTTTCAGATACAATTGAGTGGTATCTATGCAGCCTAGTTGTTTGCCCGATTCCACATTTTGCCCTTCTTGAATGTCAAATTGCATAATCTCACCTGTTCCTCTTGCCGAAACCATGACTTCTGTTGCTTCAAAAACTCCCGAAGCGTCATATTGTCCGTTTTTGTTTCCACATGCCGACAGAATCAAGGTTGTTGCGATTACACAAAAAATATTCGTTTTCATATTCTTATTTTGTTATTGTTTGTTGCGATTGTCTTTAATTGTTTGTTGCAAATTTTAGGTTGTATATGGCAAGCAGCAGCTGCATCTCGTGAAGAATTTTATCTTGCATAGACATTTGTTGGGCGTTGATGTCTCTTGTCAAATCGGTTCCCGATAGTGTTCCGTTTGCCATTTTTGCTTCCGATGCCCGTTTTACGGAACTCCTGAGTGCAATAATTTCATCATCGTCTTTTAGTTGATCGAGATAATTGTTGATACTGTTATCTTTCTGTGTTATATCGAGGAGAGTGTTGAACAAAAAGGTTTCGCGTTGGGTTTCCACCGCGTGTATATTTGTTTGGATTTTATTCTTATTATTTTTTCGGGTATAAAAATTCCCTATATTCCAGGTGAGTTTAGCTCCCGCGATGTAGTAGGGTGTAAAAGCATTTTCCAATATATTCAAACCGGGATTTCCATATCCACCTGTAACAAAAAGCCCTAACTTTGGCATTAGTCCGGCATTTATTTCCTGATTTTTGATTTCGAGATTCTTGATTTGGGCATCAAATAGCTCCAGTTCGGGACGGTTAATAGTGAGAGTGGAGGGGCGTTCCATTGACGGTTTTACAAATTCGGTATCCGAATTCAATTCTTCACCTATTAGTTTAGACAACATTTCGACATATGCTTTTTTTGTGTTGAAATATTGTACTTTGCTTTGGTTAGTTTTCAATTGCTCCACTTTTATTGCATCCAAGTCTGCCTGATTGGCAATGCCATTTTGTACATACGACTGTGTTCGTTCGTAGTTCCGTTTAAGATCGTCTTGTAATAATTGATTTTGACGTAGCTGGGCATCGGTGAGTAAAATTCCGAAGTAAAGTTGATTGACCCTTTCGTTGATGGAGTAGACATCTACTTTTACATTTTTTTTATCTACTTCAGCCGAAGTACGGATACTTTCTTTTTTAGATTTTATGTCTCCACCATCCCATATCCTTTGGTTGATATCAAGTGTGGCTCCGTATTGGTCTTTGGGGATGAGCGGTGCGTCTATTCCCGGAACGCTGATAGGAAAGTGAACCACATCCGACTGATAGGTGGCTTTAGCCGAAAACATGACTTGTGGCAAATACCCTTTGTCGGCGTTCGACAAATTATAGTCTTTGGTCTTCTCAATCAAATCATATTGCTTGATGAGAGGGTAGTTTGCTTGGGCTTTTCGATAACAGTCTTCGATAGTTACCTGTGCTAAAGCCGTGAGGCAGCATAAGAATAGTAAACAATTTGGTAAAAGGAGCTTTTTCATGACAATATCAACTAATTCTTTTGTTTAACTGTGTATTAACTTATATGAGTAAAAAAACGCCGTAATGATTAATTCGATAATTTGATTAATATACAGCCTAAAAAATTATTTTCTCAAACGTATCATAATCGTATTGATTATTTCCTTTTTTCTGTTTTCTATGACTTCTTGCATAGACTCATCCGACAGGTTTAAGACTTTCTGGAATATAGGGAAAAATAAAAATAGAGTAACGTTTAAAGAGATAATGGTAAGTATCAAATCAATCGCAGAAATTGGGCGAATGGTTCCTTTTTCAATCTCATTATTCAAATCGCTTTCTAACTGCAGTAATACAGATTTGGGGTATTGTTGCAGTTTATCAGCTAAAGAAAAAAGCCGGTCGGGATTAGAATTAATTTCATTTAATACGAATGCAACCAGCTTTGGATTCTGTTTTAGAAAATTAAAGTGGGTTTCAATCATTTTTTTCACCCTTTCTTCAAGCGTAATACCGGTGGTGCTTATTGTCAGCATATTGCTTGCCATCAATCGTATTTTTTCTTCAAATACTTTATCAAACAAATTGTCTTTGGTACGATAGTAATAATGTACCAATGCTTGATTGCAACCGGCTAGTTTTGCTATTTGCCCGGTGGTTGTTTTGGTAAGCCCCTGTTCTAAAAATAGCTTTTCTGCGGCTTCAAGTATCAGGCATTCAGTATTCTTATCTTCTGCTTTCATATCATTAACTCGGTTGTTTAATTGGCTAATTAAATTGCTAAATTAAATAATGAGAATAATATTACAAAATTTTTGGTAAAGTATTAAAAAAATATTTTATATATATCAGTATATCAATTAATTAAATTGTTTTATTTGTAGGCGTTTTTTTATATTAAAGTGGTTTAATTTTTGCTCCTTGGGTCGGAAATAAATAACAAAGTCCATTTGATACCCTAGGATATCAAATGGACTTTAAATCAGTGTATTCTGTGTGCTATTCTACTTTTCTTACACCATTCTTTATTGTATTTCGAAGTTTGTTTTCTGAAATCCCTATTCTTTTACCAATACAACCATATCCGAAAATTGTTTTATTATTTCGGCAAACGAATATTTGAGAGCCGGATAATCTTTGGCATCATACTTGTCGAGATTAAAACCATATTTAGCCGAAATTTCAATTTTATTATCCACTTTTTTGGCACTATAAGTAATGGTGATTAATCGACTGTTATGATTAATATCTTTAGGCAGATATTCCACTTTATATCCATCGGGAATTTCTATTTCGGACTTAAATTCTGCAATACGCAAATACATGAGGTCGACAGGAAGCGTACGGATGTTCTGCTTGAACATATTGTCAGAAACCGACAGGTTACAAAACGGTTGAACGAATAATTTTCCCGAAGCATTCTCCATACCTATACTGGTATTGAATGAGAAGCCAAAAGGCTTATTTGTCTCCCAATAGTTGATTACTGTAATACTGTCTTTTATGCTGATATTGCTATATTTCTTAACGTAATCTACCAAATTATCTTTTTTACCGGCGTAGATATCTCGGAATTGGTAGGCATCTTGCCCCGAAAGAGTATATTCTATATTTACATTCAACAATTGTTTTTCAGGAAGTACTTTAATTTTGAATGTTTTATTGGATATTGATACTTCTTTTTGAGTTGTTAAAGTCCATTCTTCGGTTTTAGGCTTTACTACTAAGGATTCGACATTGGTGCATCGGATAGGTAATTCGTCAAAATAGCGATAAGGGTCAGTTGCATCAATAAAATATTTCTTTCCATCTACATTTATTTCAGCAATCACATAGTTCAGAAATTGCTGAAATGGGTGGCTTTTACTTATTGCACCATGATTTCGGGTGCTTAAAACAACAGGATTAACCGGTATGTTAGCTGCTTTGAGTAACCCTATCAAGTATAGGTTGATATCTGCTGCGTTGCCGCTTTTTTCCTTAAGGAATGTGGATAATTTATCGGATGCAAATTTAGAATTTCCTCCGTTCCATTTGTACATGTTTTTTACATATTGAGAGATCTCAATAGCTCGCTCCAATTGCGATTTGCCAGTAATATTGAGTGTAGGAAGCAGTTTCTTACCATCTTTTTCGCTATCTTTTATGTATTTGCCAAAATCGTCATCCTTTAAGAACTCATCGCACAGTTCGGACCAGGTTGAAATGTAGGTATTAGATCCTCCGGTGGGATAATAAATTTTAGAAAGCTGAAAGTTTAAAGCTTTCATGAAGTCTTCTTCGGAACTGATAAATTCTTCGTCTCTAAAGGCAGGCAGTTTGTTCATGCCGAAAGTGAAAATTACTTCCTTGCATATAAGAGACCCTAGCCTTATCTCATGTGGATTTTCTACAAAATTATATTCGTCAAATTTGTTTATACCCCGTGCTAAATAGGTATATTCATAATAAGGTATTGCTCTGTAAATGAGTTTGCTGTGTATAACAGGTATCTTCTGCTGAAACTCCCATTTGCGCATATGGACGAAGAACGGCGATACAATTTGATATTTGTATTCTATAATAGAACCTTCTCTCACATCGGGAAATGCTATTTTGAGTACCGATGTATTATTATTTACCTTTTCTTCAAAAATTTTTTTAGTATTGAGGGGTGTTTTAGTAAGTTTCCCATTATCATAGTTGTATACAATTGCTTCTATATCCTGTACCGATTCGATACGTTCGCCATTTATGTAATAAGGAATTTCTATGTTGGCGTACTTCGTTCCGGCAGCCTTTAATATTTTTATTTTGGTTTTTCGTTCCATGTGCAGTAAAACCCCTTGTCCCTCATGATTCAAAAAATAATTGGTTCCAATATCGTATATAACTAGTGCTTCGGCTTCGGGGTCGGCTTCATACTCGGTCATAGATGCCTCATGTTGAGTGATTTTTCCGTATTCTTCCGAATAATTTTCTTGAGCTTTACTAATTAACGGAGTAACAATTGCTAGAATGCACAAGATTAGTTTTTTCATAGTATTTCGATATAATAATTTTTAATTTCCATATTTCGAAGTTGCTGAATAAATTCATAAAACTTCTTATACTCTGCGAGGGGATAATTTCCTGCATTTATAAGCATCGATTTATAGACTAATAACTGATTGTCTTTTGTCTCAAATTTTAAAATATAATGTCCGTAAGGGGTTATTAACTGTATATTCGATGGTATTTTTTGAATAGAAGTATTGGGAATCTCATATACGAGGCTGTCTACATAATATTTGGGATAGTCAATCTGTACATTTTGAGTCCTTTTATCGGGAGTTTCGTAATACGGAACTTCTAAGGCATAGGGTATTATGGATATATTGTTGCCAAATTGTTTGTAAATACCGTGCATCTTACATTCGGCATCTAATCGTATTTGGGCACTATCGCGTGAGGGAGTAGTAACGTTGAAACTCAACAAGTCGAACGATCCCGCAAGGATGTTGTTACGCATGTATTTATCTACAATATTCTTATTGATATTTTTTGATATATAATTGACTTCTTCGTATTTTTCACCTCGTTGAGTTACAGATAGAGAGGCTAGTGCCGAGTTACCGTCGTTCAAGATTGTTTTTATGGAACGGGTACATAAAACATCTTGCGGGCTTTGAGCCGGAACCGAAATAAGTTTACTTGCATTTTCGGATATAAGTAGGGCTTTTCGGTTTTGTATGGATGAATGCACATACCCAAAAGGACTGCTATTGCTTGTACATTCCAAAAACGTAGTATCCTTGCCAAACGGAATGGTGAGGATAACATGGTTAAAGGCTTGGGATGCAAACGTAGGGTCTACATCTTCTACCTCATCAGACGAATTGATAATGGTATAGTAGGATGGTATTCCGGCATGTTTCAAGATAGTTTTCATGTAGTTGCTCAATGCTTTACAATCGCCATAACGATTGGTAGTTACATATTCGGCAGAATATGTTTGCATTCCTCCGATTTTTAATGATACATTGATGTAACGATTATAATCTTGGAGAAAATAATAGAGTTTTTTTGCTTTTTCTTTATCTCCGGTAACTCCTGCCAAGAGTTCGTCTATTTTTTTTACTTCTGCCGGCGGAAGCAGATCTTTACCGGCGTTTAATCGATATATCCAATTACCAAAAGTTTGCCAGTTTTCGAAGCTGCCACTAACTCCGTACACAAAATTGAGTGGTACAACTTCTAACACGGGGGCATCGCTGTTGTTGATAGAGGCATTCACTTCTCTCAAGGTAGATTTTTTGCTAAATTGCCAAGTGTAACGCACCGTTTTTTGATCTGTTTCTTTTTGTGGAGGGTTTATGTTTTTTTGTTTGTATTTTATGGGTTGATCTTCGGTAGTTTCCACAGTAATTTTAGCATTTCTAGTTGCTAATCTAGTACGCCTGTAATCTAGTGATATTATTGGGATAAATTCCTTTAAGGTAAGGCGGTACGAGTATACAATTTTATAGGGGTATTGATTGTGTTTTAGCTCAAATTCTTTCACAAAATTATCTTCATAGAGCGACATATCGGAAATTGAACTTCGGTCTGATATTTCTTTACTTTTGAGTTTACGGATAATATTCCCCGACATATCTTCGATCCACGCATCGCCAATAGAAAGTTTGTCTCCTTTTGAGTAAGGTATTTTTATACTGGCATAGCCGTCGCCCTCTCTATCATTTATAAGTAGAGTAGTGGTATCATTAACTGTTAATTTGCCATCTTTAATTTGTATGTAAGATACCCAATTCACTATTTCGCCCGAAGGTATGTCTTCGGCATTGGCAGTATCAATCAATAGTATTAAGCAGAATAAGGTAATAATCAGCCGCATATGCAAATAGTATTAAATAATGCTTGTAAATATACTAATAAAGCATAAAAAAGCTATGCGTTTTAATGAAAAAATGAGCACCTCACCCCGACCCTCTCCAAAGGAGAGGGAGTACAGAGAGGTCGTTTTTTCACTCCCTCTCCTTTGGAGAGGGCAAGGGGTGAGGTGCTTAGAAATTCCACTTAAGAGGCTCAAAATATGCTTGCGGATGTAAACATGCAGGACATTGTTTTGGTGCAGTCTTACTTTTTATCACAAAACCGCAATTCATACATTGCCACTCGATAGGCTCTTCGCGCATAAATACTTCTCCACTTTCTACTCTAGCTAACAGAGCTTTGTATCGGTCTTCGTGCATGTTTTCGACCTTAGCAATCATACGGTACATAACTGCTATTTGTTTGAACCCTTCTGCTTCGGCTATTTCCGCAAATTTGGGATATTCCAGTGTCCATTCTTCGTTTTCGCCTGCAGCGGCTGCAATGAGGTTTTCGGCAGTAGTACCCACTTTTCCGGCAGGATACGATGCGGTGATTTCTACCATTCCTCCTTCGAGGTAGCTGAACATACGTTCGGCATGTTCTTTTTCTTGTTCGGCAGTTTCCAAAAAGATGGCGGCTATTTGCTCATAGCCCTCGTTCTTAGCTACTTTTGCAAACATGGTGTAACGCATTCGGGCTTGAGACTCTCCTGCAAATGATGTTAAAAGGCATTTTTCGGTTTGAGTGCCTTTGAGACTTTTTTCCATACTGGTTGATAGTTTTAGTTATTTAGTTTAGTTAAATATTTATTGCTGAAATTTGTAGGGGTGGGGTTTCTACTCCACCCTCATACTAAAGATTGTAACTTTCAGAGCAGAGTCCTGCCCTACATTGTACTCTATAATTCTTTCTAGTTGACAGTGATAAAGTTAGCATATAATGCGGTATGAAAAAAATGTGTTTTATATTCCGAAGAACCTGTTTTATTTATCAAACAAATAAGTCCTACTAATTCAAGTGATTAGTAGGACTTATCTATATCGTTTTTAGACCTAATTTATAATTGATCTAAGTTAAATCGTATCTAAGTTTTTATTGTCTTAACCAATTACTTCCGAATACGAGGTAATAAGCAAAACCTTCGGGTCCGTTAGCAAAATCTACCCCCATGCGAAGTTTTAGTTTTCGAGCCATCAGATAGCGGAAACCGCCTCCATAACCCCACGCCCATTGAGCATCGCTAAACTCATCGTATTTATCGAAAGCTTTTCCACCACCGGCAAAAGCAATAATACTCCATCGTTTAGTAAAATCCCAACGTTGCTCAACTTCTGCCAAAGCAGTTGTTTTTCCGGAGAAGCGTACTGTGGGAACACCACGTATGTCTATATATGGCTTAATGTAAAACGGTTGATTATCGCCAATCACCTGTTGCATATCAAAGCGTGTGCCTGTTATTAAATTGGGGCTGAGGGGAAGGTAACAATAAAATGCACCCTCTAATTGTCCGTATTTGTAATCGCTGCCTACTAGAGGATTGCTCCAATCGGCAGACACGTATGTTTTAATCCCTTTGTTGGGAGTAAATGTATTATCTCGGCTGTCGTATGCTACTTTTGTGCCTAACTTAGCCACATTGCCCGACACTCTACTGGTAATGTAGCCACCTATTTTATCTTCTAATTTTTCGATCAATTCACCTGTATTCCCATGATTGTTTTTCAATTTGACTTCGTTGTGCATAAACCGGTACTGTATGCCAATAGTAAAACGTGGATCTTTGAGTTGTTTGGTAATAGAGGTGAAAACAGGAATAGTTCTTATATTAAACTCAAAATTGGCATCCTTATTCGCTTGACCGAGATTGAAGTAGTAATCCATATTTACATTTGCATATCCTCCACTTATAACATATCTTATTCCCCATTTCGATATATTCCCCATACGTCTTCCGCCTACCACCCAAGTGTCGTTTAAAGTATATGCACCAAAGCCGGCAGTAATATCCGGTGGAATAGGAATAAGTTTGCCATCATATTCAACAGGTTTATTCTGTTTGATAAATATAGGTGCCAATCCACCACCAAATCCTCCCAAAGCAGGCTCTGTGATTAAGATAGGCATAGGCACAAACCCGTTTTTGTGAATTATTACATCACTAAGGTCTAATTTATTATCCAGTGAGTCTTTTAGACTGAATTTAACTTTTTCTTTTTTCTCATCTTGGGCTGAGGCATTCAATGTAATAGCCAAAATGGCTAGGATAGATACAATAAGGCGGGTCGTAATTATTGTCATATTAGTTAATTTATCTTTAATAACAACCTCGGCTATGTTTTGTTCGCAGTTGAAGATGATTCGTTTACGAGCTTTCTCTCCTTTTAAACCTCTAGCCCTAGCCTAAACTATTTTTCTCGCTGTTAATATTCTGTATCCGAAAACAACGATATGAATCGTACCCAATAAGATGGCAAAACTTGTTAAAGTTTGATCCTGATCTAACCCAATCGAATATTGATGCCAAATAGAGATACCGATAAGTATTACTGATAAAGCTATATTCGACAGGTTGAGAATATTATTTTCTCTTACTTTGAATACTTCTTTGCTCTTATTGGCATTTTTACGACCGTACCATGTGTATATATCAAGCCCGATAATCATCCATACGATCAATCGGATCCAAGTATCAAAAGGAAGAAATACCATCATAAACAGACAGGTCATAATCCCCAAAACAGGAATCAGAGGAACCAATGGAGTCTTGAAACTGCGGGGTGCATCGGGCATTGTTTTACGCATCACCAAAATACCTGCACATACAATAATAAAAGCCAGTAGAGTACCTATACTCGTCATCTCTCCGGCAACACGTGCAGGAACAAAAGCGGCAAACAGACTTACCAAAATCATAAACAGGATATTACTATTGACCGGGGTTCGGTATTTGGGATGCACTTTAGCAAATACCGAAGGCAATAGTTTGTCTTTGCTCATACTGTAGAATACACGGCTTTGCCCAAGCAGCATCACCAGTATAACAGATGAGTAGCCTGCCAATATAGCCATCAATATAACCTTATTCAGCCAAGGATATGCCGGTTGAAATATACCATTGGCATCTACGCTACCCATGTGTGCTATGGCTACCGACACGGGTGCAATGCCGTCTTGTCCTTTGAAACTTAAATAGGGCGCTACGCCCGTCATTACATGAGCAAACAACACATATAAAATGGTACATACAAGTAATGACCCCAGTATTCCGATGGGCATATTTTTCTTCGGATTTTTTGTTTCTTGTGCAGCAGTACTCACGGCGTCGAAGCCTATAAAAGCAAAGAAAACAATGGCGGCAGCCCTGATAATTCCGCTAAAACCATATTCGCCAAAAGTACCTGTGTTTTCGGGGATATAAGGGGTGTAATTATCGGTATTGATGTATTTCCAACCAAGTATTATGAATGCTAATACTACAGCTACTTTTAAGACTACTATAATTGTATTGACTACTGAGCTTTTTCCAGTACCTCGCATCAATATAAGACTCATAACGATAACAATAAATGCGGCAGGCAGATTGATAATGCCTCCATCCCACGGACATGATACTAAATCGGGAGGTAAATAAATACCTATATCTTCGAGGAGTTTTACAAAATACCTGCTCCAACTGATACTTACCGTGGCAGAGGCAACGGCATATTCGAGAACGAGATCCCAACCGATAATCCATGCAATAAATTGCCCCATAGTGGCATACGAATACGTGTATGCACTTCCGGCAACAGGTATCATCGATGCAAATTCGGCATAACATAATCCTGCAAAACAGCAGCCCACAGCAGCTATTGCAAACGATATAGTAATGGCAGACCCGGCATGATCGGCAGCCGCATTGCCCGTAACCGAAAATAGCCCTGCACCTATAATTGCCCCTATACCCAAAGCGATGAGCTTCCAGGGTCCCAATGTTTTTTTGAGTGTATGCTGCCCTTTGTCGTTGGCTTCGTTAATGAGTGACCCGATAGATTTCTTTAGAAATAAACTCATATTTTTTATATAGTTTTTTAGTTGCGATCTTAATAAACCGAATAATTCTCTTACCCTCCCTACGGTTTATCTTCAAGAGGTCATTTTATTGAACATTTATATCCGGCTTCTTGTTCTATAGGAAAGATTGTTACAAAGGTGAAGATTGTTATATAAAGCACCAATACCATCGATGTGGTATATTTTTCTCTTTCAAGAGTGTTTTATTTATGGGTGAATTTTTGATGACAAATCCATTAATTTGGTATACTCTAAGCTGTTTTATTCATAATTATTTTTTACTTTTGTAGAAACGAATATAAATATTCAATCACTAATTATTATAATAAAATTAAAACAATGGTAAGTTACAAAGAATTAGGTCTTGTTAACACAAGAGACATGTTCGCAAAAGCAGTAAAAGGCGGATATGCAATCCCTGCGTTCAATGTTAATAATATGGAGCAGTTGCAGGCTATCGTTCAGGCTGCAGCCGAAACAAAATCGCCGGTAATTGTACAGGCATCTAAAGGAGCACGTCAGTATGCTAATCCAATTTTGTTGCGTTACATGCTTCAAGGAGCTGTTGAGTATGCTAAGAGTTTAGGTTGGGAAAAACCTCAAATCGTACTTCACCTTGATCATGGCGATACTTTCGAAACTTGTAAAGATTGTATTGACTCGGGTTTCTCTTCGGTAATGATCGACGGTTCTCACCTTCCATACGAAGAAAACGTAGCTCTTACTAAAAAAGTAGTAGAATACGCACATCAATTTGATGTAACTGTAGAGGGCGAACTAGGTGTATTGGCAGGTATAGAAGACGAAGTAGTTGCTGAGCATCATACATATACTGAACCTGCTGAGGTTGTAGATTTCGTAACTAAAACAGGTTGTGATTCTCTAGCTATCTCTATTGGTACTTCTCACGGAGCTAACAAATTTACTCCTGCACAATGTACTAAAGACGCTAACGGTGTATTAGTTCCACCTCCTTTGCGTTTTGACGTATTAGAAGCTTGCGAAAAAGAACTTCCAGGTTTCCCTATCGTATTGCACGGAGCATCTTCAGTTCCTCAAGAAGAAGTTGCTATCATCAACAAATATGGCGGTGAAATGAAAGATGCAATCGGTATTCCAGAAGAACAATTGCGTAAAGCTGCTGCTTCTGCTGTTTGCAAAATCAATATCGACTCTGATAGCCGTCTAGCTATGACTGCTGCTATCCGCGAAACTTTTGCAACTAAACCGGGAGAATTCGATCCACGTAAATATCTTGGACCAGCCCGTGATAACATGAAAAAATTGTACAAACACAAAATCGAGGCTGTACTAGGTAGTGCAGGTAAAGCATAATTGTAAGTACATTACAAAATAGAAGAACGGGTTTCAAATTATTTGAAACCCGTTCTTTATTTTTAAGTAATATAAGTGACAATGCCTTATTTTACAGTAACCCGTACATCAATTCGGCGATTCACCGCACGACAAGGATCCGAATCATTTGCCGGACAAAGCGGATGTGCTTCTCCATACCCTTCGTGAGCTACTCTGCTTGCATCAACTCCCAGCGAAACTAGTTTTTCGGCTGTGATTTTTGCTCTTTCTGCAGACAATCGCATATTGAGTTCAGTTGTACCTGTATTGTCGGTATATCCACCCATTTTTATTTTAGCATTCGGGAATACACTCAAAAGTAAAGCTACATTTTGTAATTGTTTTTCGGAAGCAGGTGTAAGATTTGCTTTTCCGGTTTCAAAATATAGTCGATCTAAAGTGATCCAGTCTTTCGATTTATCAAGAGTGTCTATTTTAGCTTCCGAACTAAGGATAGTAAACAGTTTATATTCCGAACTGTTGTTTCCGATTTTCCAATCATTACCATTTGGTAATTTTACGGTCACACTATCACCCGTGTCGTAGATAAAGTTGTTTGTTAAAGTATCCAATTTACCTTTAAATCCGTCTAAGCTTTCTGTTACAACATTAGTTATTGCAGGAGTTTCAGTAGTACATTTACTTCCGCAGCATTTTTTACAGAAGAAGAAACAAAACAAAAGCAAGAGTAATACCAATAGCAACAACCATACCCACCAGCAACATTTTTTCTTGGAGCACGAGTCTGCAGAACTAATTCCAACAGGAGATGTTGATGCACTTTCGAGGCATTCCAGCTCAAAACTTCCTCTTTCGAAAGGCTTAGTTTCCTCCAACGAAGCTACAACAATGCCATATTGTTTAGCATGTTCGCAGATAGCTTCATAATCTTCTTTTATCCAAGTTTCGACCAAAGCGAGTCTTTGTCCGTTATTCAGAACAACTTGCTCATCTTCTTTTTCGAAGAATAATTTTTCTTCTCCTACCGTGTCTGCCACAGGAACAATTATGTGCTCAAAAGGACTTTTTGAATTCAAACTTTTTGGAAAAGCTTGTTGCAAATCAGATAAAGTTGCATTCGGATTTAATTTTAAATAGGCATTAATGATACCTAAAGCAGTACGGCTTTGAGATTTACCGTGTACACGAATTTTTGCTCTCATTGATAATTTCAGTTAGTAAATTAGTATATTTTTTATTCTCCAGTGTTTGTGTGAAATTCACACATACATATCAGTCGACGTAAAAGTAATACATTTAGAGTATTATCAAAGTATATAATTGAATTTTTAATTCTGTATAAAAAATAAATCCTCAAAAGTTAGATACAACTTTTGAGGATTATATTAAATATTGTCTGGTTCGACAGCACCCATAAAAGGGCTGAATAAAACCTTATTTTTTCAAGTACGTTGTTACATTTTTCTCGATACGAGTTGCTACATCTGCTGCATCTGCTTTCACAAAGGGTTCGCCAACAATTTTTTCGTAAAGTTCAATATATCTGTCTGATACCGATTTGCAATATTCCTCTGTCATTTCGGGTACTTGTTGACCATCTTTCCCTTGAAATCCGTTATCCATCAACCATTTGCGAACAAACTCTTTAGATAACTGCCGTTGCTCTTCTCCTTTTTCATACAGATCTTGATAAGTATCTGCATAGAAATAACGAGACGAATCGGGTGTATGTATTTCGTCAATCAGATAAATTTTACCGTCTTTTTTTCCAAATTCGTATTTAGTGTCTACTAAGATCAATCCTTTTTGAGCAGCCATTTCGGTACCTCTTTGGAAAAGAGCCTGTGTATATTTTTCCAATTGTTCGTATTCTTCTCTCGAAACCAAGCCTTGAGCAATTATTTCTTCTTTAGAAATATTTTCGTCGTGTCCTTCATCGGCTTTGGTTGTAGGAGTGATAAGTGGTGTGGGAAATTTTTGATTTTCTTTCATTCCCTCTGGTAAAGGTAAACCGCAAAGCGTACGTGCTCCCGATTTGTACTCACGCCATGCACTGCCTGTGAGATAACCACGAATAACCATCTCTACCTTATAAGTCTCGCAACGCAAACCTACGGTAACCATCGGATCGGGTGTTGCCACTTTCCAGTTAGGAACAATATCAGCGGTAGCATCTAAAAACTTGGCTGCTATTTGATTGAGTACTTGTCCTTTGTATGGTATACCTTGAGGCAAAACCACATCGAAAGCCGAAATGCGGTCTGTGGCAATCATCACCAACACATCGTTGCCAATTGAATAAACATCACGCACTTTACCGTGATAAACTTTTGTTTGATCCGAAAAATGATAATCTGTAGTAACTAAAGTATTCTTCATTATCTGAATATATATTTTTATTGTATAAATAGGGTTCGGTAAATTTACCAACAAAATCTCACTTTCTCGACTTTAGGGAAAAGAGAATTTGGAAAATTTCTACTTCTTTCAACAAATAAAGCTGTTGTTTGTTCTTGGATAGGTATATGATTGTACGCTAAGACGCAAGCATTGCGTCTCTACTTGTTTACCTGTAACTATTCTCCCCCTCGTCTTCTCTCGTCTTCTTTTTCGTAAGCATCTACAATGCGTTGCACCAGCTTGTGACGAACAATGTCTTCTTTCTGGAACTCTATTTTTTCCATCCCTTTCACACCATCCAATACTCTTAGGGCATGCTTCAAGCCCGATAATTGCGAAGGAGGCAAATCGATCTGAGTAATGTCTCCCGTCACTATCATCTTGGCATTCATGCCGAGCCGTGTCAAAAACATCTTGATCTGATGGGTAGTCGTATTTTGGGCTTCATCTAAAATAATCACTGCATCGCTCAATGTACGCCCACGCATAAAGGCTAGAGGTGCTATTTGAATTATTTTGTTTTCGATATAATCTTTTAATTTTGCAGGGGTTATCATATCCTCCAAAGCATCGTAAAGAGGCTGTAGATAGGGATCAATCTTGTCTTTCATATCACCGGGCAGAAATCCCAGCTTTTCGCCTGCCTCTACTGCCGGACGGCTTAAGATGATGCGTTTGACTTCTTTATTCTTCAACGCTCGTACTGCCAAAGCAATGGCAACATAGGTCTTGCCAGACCCTGCCGGTCCGAGAGCAAATACTAAGTCGTTTTTCTGAAAAGCATTTACCAGTTTTTGTTGATTTTCGTTGCGTGCCGAAATAGGCTTGCCATTCATTCCGAAGATAATCAGGTTGTCCTGCTTCGCTACTTGGGGCGATTTTCCTTTAATGATCTCTATAATATTTTCTTCGGTAAGCGTGTTGTGGTCTACACAAAATAGTTCGAGATCTTTCATCTTTTCTTCAAAGAAAGGAATCTCTTCGGCATTGCCAATTACCTTTATTATATTGCCACGTGCAATTATCCTTAATTTAGGAAAGAGTGTTTTTAATAATTGCAAATTACCGTTATTGATTCCAAAAAATACGGCTGCATCTGCATTATCGAGTACAATTATTTGTTCTATCATTTAAAGTACAATGAATTTTTATGGTCTACTTTTTGGTGCTTCTAAAAACAATAAGTAAGGCTTAGAACCTTACTTATTATCTATTTTACAAATATAGATATTCTTTTGTATATCTGATATTAGTATTTCAAATCTGAAAAAAATGATTCCTTTTCTAATCTCAAAGTTTTGATTGTGTCAGTTCTAAAGAACGATTCTCACTTTCTAAAGACAGAATATTATTAGTCAACTTTCCTGACCAAAATATTTTTTTATTGGCATATCCTGTTTTTGGATCAGACCCTTCAAACTTATAAAGTTGCATTTGTTTATTTTTATCTAAAAGATAATCATACGACCTCCATAGGGTATTATAAGGATTTCCATCTTTTGGAGTTACAGTATAATCACACACCGATTCTCGAAATAAAAACCAATATGTACTATCACCAACAGTCTCCATCCACCTGGTTCCTAATAATGGATTTGGTGTTGGATCGTCATCTTTAGAACAGGCTGTTAATCCCAAAAGCAGTAATACTGATATAGAGATTAAAATTTGAAGAAATTTTCTTTTTTTCTTTTTCATAGACTTATTTGAAATTTAGAGTTTACCGATTAAATACGTGGATATTATGAGGCATCCACGTATTTGTTTCTTTGCTATCTATATCTTACAATACAGTTTCAGTATCTTCTATATTACTTTTATGGTCATTTGCTTTACCTTTATTTCCCGACCAAACAGGTTCGGTGTTTATGGGTTTGCTGTTATCTTTTCCTTTATCTGCTTGTTCGTCGCCTTTTAGATAAGAGGGTAGGCTCAATCCTGCCATATTGAACAAGTCATTTAACGGAGGAACAGTTTTCATCAGCCCCGACACAAAGTTGGCAGTTGTTGTATTGCCGTTTTCGGTGCTTCCGTTGCCGGAATCCCACACAGTAATCTTGTCGATCTTAATATTTTTGACAGCTTCTACTTGAGTTCTCACCAATTCGGGCAGTTTTTCGAGCAACAACAATTGGAATGCCTTGCTGGGATCACCCCCTGCTGCATTCACCACTTCTTTGTATCCTTCGGCTTGCTTGGTCAATATTTCGTACAAACCTTTTGCTTCGGCATCCATTTTAGCAAAGATGGCGTCTGCCTCTCCTTTGGCTTTCTCCCTTATTTGTTCAGCCTCAGCCTGTGCTTCGATAATTAATGTTTGTTTTGCTATTTCGGCAGGTACAACTACATTGGCAATTTGGGTCGAACGCTCTCTTTCCGAACGGGCAAGCTCGGCTTTTTGCTCGGCAAGATAAGCCTCTTCCAAAGCTTTTGCTTGTTGTACTTTTTCGGCAGAGATGGCTATACGCATCGATTCGGCTTCTCTCTCGCGTCTGATTGCATCCGAATTGGCAATCGCTATTTTCGATTCATTCTCTCCTGTTATGGCAATAGCATTTGCTTCGGCAGTTTTCACACGGGTATCTCTAGTAGCCTCTGCACGCCCGATGGCTTCATCTTTGGCTGCAACCGCAATACTTACTTCTCGGTCTTTTTGCGTAACAGCTATCTTTACGTCCCTGTCACGATGAGTTTCGGCTATTTGAATATCACGCTCACGATCTGCCATTGCTTTACCGGTTTCTCCCATTTTTTCTTGTTCGGCAACGCTTACTTTGGCTTCATTGATTGCTTTAGCAGCGGCTTCTTTGCCCAGAGCCTCGATATAACCCGATTCGTCGTTGATATCGGTAACGTTGACATTTATCAGCTTCAAACCGATTTTTCTCAACTCGGTATCGACATTTTGAGAAATATTGTCGAGAAACTTATCTCTGTCGGAGTTAATTTCTTCGATGGTCATTGTAGCAATCACCAAACGTAACTGTCCGAACAGCATATCTTGAGCTAATTCTTGTATTTGGCTTGGGCTTAAACCGAGTAATCTTTCGGCAGCAGCATTCATTGTTTCGCTTTCGGTAGAAATGGCTATCGTAAAACGACAGGGTACATCTACCCTGATGTTTTGCCTACTCAAAGCACTTTTTAAGTTGGCTTCAATAGATATAGGTTTCAGATCGAGAAACGCATAATCTTGAATAACGGGTACAATAAAAGCTCCACCACCATGTACACATTTGGCAGAAGCCCCTCCGGTTTTACCGTACACAACTAAAATTTTGTCCGATGGACAACGTTTGTACCTCGAAGTCAATGTAATAATCAGTGTGAATACAACTATCGCTAATACGACTAAAAGAATAATTTCGCTTGGCATAATTTTTTAATTTATTAGTTACAAGTTACAAGTAGAGACACAATGCTTTGCGTCTGAGTTATATCAGGTAGGTTCTACAATCAATATTTGATTTTCGACCGCTATAACTTTTATTATTTGTCCCGATTTGATGGCTTCGTTATGAGCAGTCATTGCCCCTAATTCGTGAATTGATCCCTTTACACTTATCAGCACTTTACCCTTTCCCGATTTGTTTGCAGGAATAGTAAGATAAACATCGGCTGTTTTATTAATGGTATTATTGATATCGAAAGAATTGTTCTCTGCCAGTTTCATCATCACTTTCATAATTAGAAAGAAAATAAAGACAAAAGCAACTCCTACTCCAATAGATATAAGTATAAGTAGTCCCCTCATTTCAATCGCATTGTAAAATGCAATACCAGCCCAACTAAATCCTAAGAGGAAATTAATAAGATTGCGGAAAGAAAAGATATGAAACGAATGCGAAGCATCATCAAAATCGCCATCTGTACCCATGTCGCCATCCATATCGTGTGTATCAGAACCAAAAAATGATAGTATTGTTTGGAAAACAAAGATAAGGCTCGCTCCAATTGCAACGTACCAATATATCTTTAAGGTATCGTCCATGTTTGCAAAAAACTCATTCATAGCATCTTCGGTTAATTTATAAATTCAAGTATATATTTTCATTCAAATATAATAAAATTAAGTTAATGATAGATGTAAAAACAGGACTATATTATTCAAGGTTATTTGCTTCTTCATTTTATGGAATTTATGCTCGGTTTACTCTCTCTAAAGAAAGTTCTGCAACTTAAACAATTACAGCTATGAGTAAAAACATCAATATAAACTCTTCTGAATGGTGCGATTTGATTTTTAAAAATCGCAATAAGGCTTATGGAGCTTACAAAATTACATTACCCATACTATTCCGTTTAATCTAAAAAAACGAAAAAATAATCCTATAAAACTTTAGTTTGCAAGATTTATTATCTTTGTGAAGATAAAACATACTGATTAAATAAGAAACTATTAGTAAAAGCTAGATAACCATGAGATTAGGAGGAAGAAGAGAAAGTGATAATGTAGACGATAGACGGGGTAGAGGTGCAGGTGGTAAAATATCTCTCGGCATTGGCGGAACAGTTGTTGCCGCATTAATCGTTTGGCTGATGGGAGGCAATCCGATGAGTGTGATTACCCAGCAACTTAGTCAAGGCTCTACAACGGGACAAAACTATACACCTACGGCACAAGATGAAGAAACAGCTAAATTTGCCAAAACAATTCTAGCCGGAACAGAAGATGTATGGACAGAAGTATTTGCTCAAAATGGAATGAAATATGTTCCGCCACGTATGGTCTTATTCTCGGGAGCAACGCAGTCGGGTTGCGGTAATGCTTCGTCGTCAACAGGTCCTTTTTACTGTCCCGCAGATCAAACTCTATATGTAGACCTTTCGTTTTTTGAAGAGATGCGGACACAACTGCATGCAGGTGGCGATTTTGCGTATGCTTATGTAATTGCCCACGAGGTAGGACATCATGTAGAATATTTGTTAGGCACATTGGACAAAGTACACCGCAAACAACAACAGGTGAGCGAAAAGGAAAGTAACCAACTTAGCGTAAGACTCGAGCTTCTAGCTGATTACTATGCCGGAGTATGGATATATCATGACAACCAGAAATTCAAATCGCTCGAAGACGGAGATATCGAAGAGGGCTTGAACGCTGCTTCGCAGATTGGTGACGACCGCCTGCAAATGCAATCGCAAGGGTATACAGTTCCAGATGCTTTCAATCACGGTACATCGGCTCAACGTAGTCGCTGGCTCAAAAAGGGAATCCAAACCGGAGACTTGAAAGGCGGAGATACCTTTTCGATAGCTTATTCCGATTTGTAAAAAATTAAAAATCACCAAAAATAGCCCTCGTAGGGGCGAATTGCATTCGCCTGAAACGTAAATCGGGCTTATGCATTTCGCCCCTACGCATTCTCTTTACACATCATTTTCTAATTTATATTTTCTTTTTACTACCTTTGCAGACTGTATTCACTAATAATAATTGACATGAAGTTTAAATTTAAGATTTGGTAGAAATAATCTTTCTCAAAAGATTGCAAGGATAAGATGTGAATCTTGTCGCTACACAGTTGTGATATACGAATATCACACAATAAAAAAACAGTCAATTAACCGCATAAAAGAAGCAAGATAGATGATCGATTCAATGATATTAAGTGTAACCAATCAGAAAGCTATTCTGGTAGGTCTTATCACTCAACAACAAACCGAAGAACAGGTAAACGAATATCTAGACGAATTGGCATTCCTGGCAGAAACTGCCGGAGCAGAGCCCGTTAAAAAGTTTACCCAAAAATTAGAACATGCCAATGCCGTGACTTTTGTAGGGACAGGAAAGTTACAAGAGATCAAGCAATATATGGAGGATAACGAAATCGGACTGGTAATTTTCGATGACGAACTTTCGGCTAAACAAATACGCAACATCGAGCAAGAGTTACAAGTGAAGATTCTAGACAGAACCAGTCTTATACTTGATATTTTTGCGATGCGTGCGCAGACAGCATATGCCAAAACTCAAGTTGAATTGGCACAGTACCAATACCTCCTACCTCGTTTGACTCGTATGTGGTCGCACTTAGACAGGCAACGAGGTGGTGGAGCGATGATGCGTGGTGTGGGTGAAACCCAGTTAGAAAGTGACCGCCGTATTGTGCAAGATAAAATTGCCGACCTTAAAGACCAGTTGAAATCTATCGACAGGCAAATGATCGTTCAACGTAAAAACAGAGGTAAGATGGTGCGTGTGGCTCTCGTTGGTTATACCAACGTGGGTAAGTCGACTATGATGACTATGCTAAGCAAATCGGAAGTTTTTGCAGAAAATAAATTGTTTGCAACACTCGATACTACTGTCCGTAAGGTAATTATAGATAATCTTCCGTTTTTGTTATCCGATACGGTTGGGTTTATCCGTAAGTTGCCCACTCATCTGGTAGAGTCGTTCAAATCGACATTAGATGAGGTTCGCGAAGCCGATCTGTTGGTACATGTCGTAGATATTTCTCACCCCAACTTTGAGGAGCAGATAGAAATTGTAGAAAAAACGCTATTGGAGATAGACGGTGAAGAAAAAGCAACTATACTTGTTTTCAACAAGATTGACGCATTTTCGTATGTGAAAAAGGACGAGGATGACCTGACTCCTTCGACCCGTGCAAATGTATCCTTAGACGAATTGCGCAAAACATGGATGGCTAAATTAAACAACAATTGCATATTTATATCAGCAACCAATAAAACAAATATTGACGAATTGAAGCAAATGTTGTACGATCGAATTAAAGAAATACATATCGAGCGTTATCCTTACAACGATTTTTTGTTTCAGAAATACGACGAAGAGGATAATATATAATTCCATTTCATAGAGAATCGGGGAGCTATCTAATAGATAACTCCCCGATTTTTTATAATACTACACCTCAACTTCAATATATCACTTACTTGAGTTGTGCACGAATGATACCATTAGGGTATAATGTCGAATGAACATTTACATATGTACTGGCTGTAAGCAATTTAGAGACATTTTTTGCACTAAGAGTTGCTTTTTTTATCATACCAAAATCTGAGGCACCTTCACACAGATTAATAATGACAGCTCCATTTTCGGTAGCTCCCCCTTGATGGATATGAGACATTGACAGCATATCGGCAGATTCAAGATTTTGAACGCTTACTTTTGAATAAAGCATACCTGTAGTAGTTAATCTCAACGCCGCCATCCCCATAGCAGTTGTAGTTACGGCAGGAATTTGTTGCGCTCCTGTCAAATTAAGATCGGCAGCCAGTATAATATCGCTATTAACCTGTCCGCGTATAAGACCCGACGGTTGTTGTTGGGAGTGAACATTGAAATAAATTTCGTTAGAAGAGTTCATCAAACTATCAACCAACGACTGTCTGATATTTATTACACCACTAGCCCTGTTTCCATTAAATGTTGGCATAAAATCAAAGATTACCGGTCCGTTGGTTAGCGGATCGCCCGCATGAAAATGTGCCATTGTTAATTGATCGGTACTAGCCAAATCTTTAACCGTTAAATCGTAGTGCAACTCGGTACCTTTCAGATAAAGATTCAAAACACCGGTTTCCTGACGGTTGGCAACTGCCGGGTTCTGAAGTTTAGTGCTCAATCCAATAATGCCTGTTGATCCTATTGGAACATTGTCATCATCATCGTCGCATGATGAGAATACCAAAATAGAGGCAAAAAATAGAGGCAAGGCTCTTAAATACAAATGATTCGCTTTCATAATCAATAATAATAAATTCAGATAACTATTTTAACTTTCTTATAACAAGTATCTTATGCAAATAGTTTTTATCTATATCATTTTAGTAAATTACTTTAACGAAATTAGGTGGAATTTTAAGTTGGGAGAGAAATAAGCAGCAGAGTATAATCACTATACTCTACTGTTATATAGCTATGATTCAGTAAACATTATTAATCGAACTCAGGTTAAGAGTTCTTGCTGATTTCCTTTTACTGATAGTAGGTAATGAGCTTTCTTGCCTACAATCTGTTCGGCAATTTTCACTTGACAGCCAATGGCATCAATACTTACTACTGCATCTTCCAAATCCAACATATCCAGAATTTTAGGAATAGCTGTTATTTCATTTGATTTATCTGAAACCTTTTCTTGTGCTACACACAACCCATTCTCACTCACCCAAGCATTGAGGATATATAAGCCATCGTTCCCGCGTGTGGTAGGTGAAACTCCTCTGAGTTTTTTCCCATCTATAGCTATTTGTTTTTCTGCCAATGTATCCAATAT
>JAVBJR010000928.1:0-9519 GCA_031546965.1 Dysgonomonas sp. | reverse complement strand
ATAGCGTTGGGGATCCACCTCTTCCCATTCCGAACAGAGAAGTTAAGCCCAACCACGTCGATGGTACTGCCGTTAGGTGGGAGAGTAGATAGCCGCCATCTTTAAGAAACCCCCTCAGAGTTTTTGCTCTGAGGGGGTTTTGTTATGTGTGGTATAGTGGGAAATGGTGAAGTTGAATTATTTCAAAATTTTGCTGCATTTATAAAATATTGTATTAACTTGCATCTAAGAATTGTACAGATTTACTTTTGTTATCTAAAACAATCACAATCACAATCGCTATGAAAATTCAAACTGACATTATCAGAATGAAACAATCACAAGTAATTATTAGTTTATGTGTTTTGTTCTCTCTTTTTTCTATAGATAAATTTTCTGCACAAACAAAGGTTGCAACAGTTCAGAATATCGATTCGATAGCATCAGGAAAGGGAAACCTCAGCTTATTGGTCGATCGTATTTATCTCGCATTTAAAGCTTATAGAACAGGAATGAATGAATTTGATAAAGAACAAAAATTAGATAAAGCTCATATTGATAGCTTACAGAATAAAGGATGGCATGTTGATGTTTTACTCCAGAACGAAAAGCAGATTCTCCCAGTAATAATCAAAAAAGATAAGCTAATCGACACGAGAAGCTACTTAAATAAAATACCATTAGATTCAGTTCAGTCTATAGAAGTTATGGATAATGGTGCCGGAATTACTGCTTTATATGGATTGAGTAGTTATGGTATTGTTATCAGACTGAAGGACTAGCCTCGAAGATGGATGCAAGACAAGCCTATAAATAATCGAAATATATACCATTGATACTCATTTACTAATGGAACAATTATTGCACTATGTATGGAAACATCGCCTTTTTCAGTCCGATTTAAAAACTACAGAAGGGATTCCTATCGAAATACTGGATGTTGGTTTACATAATACCGACGAAGGTCCCGATTTCTTTAATGCAAAAGTAAAAGTTGGAGACCGGGTTTGGGTGGGCAATATCGAAATACACCGATCGTCTGACGATTGGTATAAGCATCAGCATGATAAGAATGGTGTATACAATTCGGTGATATTGCATGTGGTTGAATTTGCCACAAAAGAGGTGTGTAACGAAGCCAAATTGACAATACCCCAGTGTGAGATAAAGTACCCTCGCCATATAAAAGACAATATCGAATTTCTGTTGAACTCGGATGTGTCTCTGCCCTGTTGCAATTATTTGAAGGAATTTTCTTCGATTCATTTGCAGGGATGGCTTAATGCTCTTTTATTGGAACGTTTGGAGCGTAAATCAGGAGATATTCAGAAGTTATTAGATCGGTTTAATAACTCATGGGCAGATGTTTTTTATGTGCTATTATCCCGATCTATGGGATTTGGGCTCAATTCGGATGCTTTCGAACGTTTGGCTTTGAGTCTACCATTGCACTATATCTTGAAGCAGGGAGATAATCTGTTGCAGATCGAAGCCATGTTATTAGGGCAGTCGGGAATGTTGGACGATATTAACTCCCCCGACGAATATACCCAAAAGCTCGACCAAGAATACAACTTTTTGAGGAACAAATATTCTCTAACACCTTTAGACAAAGATATATTTAGAAAAATGCGTGTTCGTCCTACAAGTTCGCCGCACATTCGCATCGCTCAATTGGCTGGATTACTATCAAATATACAAGGGCTGTTCTCTAAAATAGTAGAATGCAAAGATTTGGGACAAATTCGTTTGCTTCTTCATGTAAATGCTTCCGAATATTGGCAAACGCACTATAATTTGGGGGAAGAATCCCCTCGAAAAAATAAATATATAGGGGATGCCTCTTTAGATGTGATGATTATAAATGCAGTTGTACCTGTTGTTTTCTCATATGGTAGACGATTGAATGACGAATTATATGTCGACAGGGCTTTGAATTTCTTAGATTCAATTAAACCAGAATCTAATTCGATTATCAAGCAGTTCGATTTATATGGGATAAGAGCAAGAAAAGCTTACGATACGCAAGCTCTTATTCAATTGAAAAGGGAATATTGCGAAAAAAGAAAATGTTTATATTGCAGAATTGGGTATCGACTTTTAGCTGAAAAATAATAGGTAGAATCCACTTCCTCTCTGTACACCCTCTCCTTTGGAGAGGGCTGCGGTGAGGTGTATTTTGTCAAATCAATGAATTTCTAAAACCCTCATATTCTTTATTTAGAGCAATGCTTTTTTTCTCACCTTTCATAAAGGCTTGTAAAGCGGCGGGAACTTCTATCTTCTCATCGAGAATAGACTCTACTGTTTCTAAAAATTTGGCAGGGTGAGCGGTTTCCAAAAATATACCAACCTCGTCTTTTTCTAAATAATCGACTAAGCCCTGATAGGCACATGCTCCATGTGGATCTAATAAATACCCTGTTTTTTGGTATGTTTCTTTTACAACATCTTTAATAGTATTGTCGTCATACCATTCACCCGAAATATCTTTCTTTATTTCCGATAGAGAATGATTGTACAAATCCAATACACGGGCAAAGTTACTCGGATCGCCTACATCCATTGCATTAGCAATAGTTTGTACCGATGGACGAGGGCAATACTTACCTGTTTGCAGATATTCGTAAAATATATCGTTGCTATTGTTGGCTGCAATAAAACGTTTGATAGGTAATCCCATCCGTTTAGCAATAAGTCCGGCAGTAAGATTGCCGAAGTTTCCGCTCGGAACGCTTATCACTACATTGTCAGCCTTATTTTGCTTTTTCAGCTGTGCATAAGAATGAAAATAATAAAATGCTTGTGGCAGAAAGCGTGCCACATTAATAGAGTTGGCAGAAGTCAAATTTAGCTTTTTATTGAGTTCTTCATCCATAAAAGCAGTCTTCACCAATGCCTGACAATCGTCGAATGTGCCGTCTATTTCGAGAGCAGTAATATTTTGCCCAAGAGTAGTAAACTGGCATTCCTGAATGTTGCTAACCTTTCCTTTAGGGTATAAAACATACACATGAATGCCTTCTACACCCAAAAAACCATTCGCAACAGCACTTCCTGTATCTCCCGAAGTAGCAACTAATACTTTAACATCGCTTTGCCCTTGTTTTTTGATAAAGTAGGCAAGTAAACGAGCCATAAAACGTGCTCCTACATCTTTAAAAGCCAGAGTAGGACCATGATATAGTTCTAAACTATAGATATTGTCGCAGACATGTACCAGCGGGGTATCGAAGTTCAGCGTATCGTATACAATTTGCTTTAAGGTATCGGCTTCGATGTCTTCGCCAAAGAAAGCATCGGCAACGGTGTAAGCAATCTCCTGAAAACTTAGTGTATCTATTTTCTCAAAAAACGATTGAGGTAATTGTTTGATTTTTTCGGGCATAAACAAGCCTTTGTCCGAAGCTAACCCTTTTACCACAGCTTCTTGCAATGTGGCTTCTTGTGCTTGTTTATTTGTACTGTAATATTTCATGTTTCTTTAGTTACAAGTTACAAGTTACAAGTTACAAGTTACAAGTTGACAGATCTTGTCTACTCATTTACTAGTCTACTTGTTAACTCTTTATTATTTACTGAATAAGGTATCCATAAATTCGTGACCTACCAAGATTCCGAAGTCTCCTTTAGCGGATTCAAATTCGTCATAAACCTGTACCTTATCGGCTTCTCCATTCGACCTGTAGATAAGGAACGGAACAGGCTTATTGGTATGTGTACGCAAATGGCAAGGCGTAGGATGATCGGGTAGAATGGCAATCGTTACAGGCTCAGTCCAATCTTTGGTTGCCTCATAAATTGTTTTTACAACCCGAGAATCAAGGTATTCTATTGTTTTTGTCTTTAGTTCGTAATCGCCTTCGTGACCGGCTTCGTCACTGGCTTCGATATGCAGATATACAAAATCGTCGTTCTTAAGGGCATCGATGGCAGCTTGTGCTTTGCCTTCGTAATTGGTATCGTACAACCCGGTTGCACCTTCTACGTGAATCAGCTTTAGTCCTGCATATTTGCCGATTCCCATAATGAGATCTACTGCCGATATTACCGATCCGCTTTTTATGCCGTAAAGCTCTTGCAAGGTCTGCATTTGCGGTCTGTAACCGGGCGACCAGGGCCAAATGCTATTAGCAGGATCTTTGCCCTCTGCGATACGTTTTTTATTGATAGGGTGATCTTTCAACAATACTTGAGATTTAATAATCAAGCTGTTGAGATATGCTGCTGTTTCACAGGCTTCGGGAGAGGTCGCTTTAATTAGTACATCTTCGAAAGGAGTGCCTATAACATCATGTGGAGCAGTACAATCGAGATTCTTATTCCCTCCTTTTATTTTCAATAGATGGCGATAAGATACTCCGGGGTAGAAACTGGCAATATCATCACCCAATTCTTTTTGCAGAAAACGGATCAGTTCTGCAGCTTCTGGAGTCGAAATATGTCCTGCCGAATGGTTTTTGATTTTGCTGTCTTCGATACAGATAACATTGCATCTCATAGCCATTTCACCGGGGGCTATATCAACGTCCATGCTGGCGGCTTCGAGCGAGCCACGCCCTTCAAAAACAAGTGGAACATTGTACCCTAGTACCGATAAATTAGCGATTTCGCTACCGGGTTTAAATCCTGCCGGAATTGTGTCTAATAAGCCGCTTTTGCCTTTCGCAGCAAGCAAATCGATGTATGGTGTATGTGCAGCTTGTAACGGAGTTTTATTACCTAAAGCTTCTATTGGCTCATCGGCCATTCCGTCTCCTAAAATTATAATTGTCTTCATGCTTTAATCCTAAATTGCAATCTTTAAATAATCGTGCCTGTTTTTACTAAAGTGCTAAATTAAACAAAATATTTAAAAAGAGACTGCTTTTATGTTTTATTGTCGGTCTTTTTACTCGAAAAGGTAGCATATAGTTCAAATTAGTTACGAGTAATTAGTAAACGAGTAGATAGGTTGACAAGTAAGCGTAGACACGCAATGCTCTGCGTCTAAAGTTACACTGTAAATACTCAAAGGTAACAGTAGGGTAACAATAAGGTAACAAAAGTATACATAAATGAGTGAGAAGTGTCACTTTTGATAATTTTTCAAATGACTGAAATACAGTGACTAGCCATCAAAAAAGTGACAAAGGTTACAAATGTGACACTTTTTTTGCGATCTTCTTTTCTCTTATTCATTCGTGTTACTTTTTGTAGTATATTGTACTCTTACATAGATAGATAAAATAGTTTAACGGCTGGTTGGTGTGACAAAATTAAATGGTAGGGTAGAAGTGGAAATTTTGAAGATTTAATTATGGGTCTTTGTATTTATGGATAATTTCAATTATGGTTATTTTTCTTTTTTTACTTAAAAAAGTTAATTAAAATGTTTTTTTATTAGAAAATATTTCTTTTCTTTGGGGGGGGTGAATGTTTTACAAATTTTAAATACTAAAAATAGAGTTTATATTGAAAAGGTAGTACATATGCTTATTTGCAGCAACTTAAGAGTTGATATATAATGTCTAATATCCTATGATTTTATAAAAATTCACATACCATATTACAATAGTTCGTCCATTTTTCAAAATTCTACTTTTTTAAAAATATAATGGGTTGATAATGAGCTTGTTACCAAACGACAATCACTTTTTTAATTAATTGATAATCAATGAGTTGAAATTTTTGACCGAACTATTGATATTATACATAACTTTAATTTAAAAATGAAAAATCTTATAAAGTGGTTGTTGAAAAAACCAATAAAAAGGAGTGATATCATAAGCTTACTCGCGTTATTAGCAACTATTTTTTTTTCGTGGCAGTCTGGTTGTCAATCTAATAAAGCATTAGAGCAATCTGATAAAGCATTAGCTCAATCTGATAAAACTTTAGAAATACAGGAAAGAGACAGTAAAGCAATGAAAACACAGAGAGACAAAGAGGAAAAAGAAAAGAAAATAGAAAATCTTAATAAGAACGCTAAAGTTTGGCTCAACAAAGGCAGTTATGAAAATGCCTTTGAATTATATAAGAACGTAATAAAGATCGATTCTACTGATAATGAAGGATACATGTTATTGCTAATGAGTGCTAAAGATTTGAAAGCATTGAATAACGCTAAGTGTAATGATGACGTGATGAAAATTTTAAATATGGCAAAAGAATTGAAAAATACAATAGAAATAAACTATCAAATAGAATTATGCGAAAAACAATAAAAATAGTTTTTGTTTTCTTATCTCTATGTAACACACTAGTAGCTCAATCTTATGATGACACAGATGACGGAGACCAACATAGGAAGAATGCCGACTCATGCTATGATAAAAGGAGCGTGGGGGAGGATTTCTGGAGGTGTGCCCTCAAGGATTATGAATATTATACAAAACTCAGGATACATCAACAGAGAGTAGTAGAGCCATATGTCGAAAAGAACATTAAGGAGCTAAGAAATATGAGTAAAGACAAAAAAACAAAAGGAGGCATAACACACAAAAATCCTAATTTAACACCTAAAGATGTCGGAGAGACATACAGTAATTCATCTAAACCTAAGGAAGTAATTAAGGTAAAATATGATACAATCTATGAAAAAGAGACTGTCTATGTGAATAATGTTCATGAAGAAATTGTTACAGATACAATCATAAACACTATTTCAGACACAATATACATAATGCCAGAACCCAATTTGTGTCACCCTTTAGGGATCAATAGCTGGACCATAAATAAAACACAATGGAAATGGATTTCTGTTGGTGTTGGTACCGCAGGAGCAGCTATTGGCACATATCTTTTTTTTGAAGCAGATAAAGACAATTTTGAGAAGCACGAAAATGCAAAAATGTATACAGAAAGCCGAAGATATTATAATGAATATAAAGATAATCATCAATTTAACACTATCTGGGGGCCAATGATTAGTATTGCAGGAGGGGCATTAGTCTCTTATGTATTATATAACTGGCATTCTTCTGTGTATATATTACCTAAGGAAGCTAATATTTTTCCTTATGCAGATATGCAAGGTAATTTAGGTTTGTCTATGAGTTTTAATTTTTAGAAGCAGAATGATGAAAACAATAATTGCACTCTTAATTTGCAGTTTATTATTTACCACTTGTTTGAAAGAAGAAGAAAAATTTTATCATACAATTTATGGAAAAGTGATAGATAATGAAACTAATGACCCGATAGTCGGTGTATATGTTAGCATTGAAGGTTTAAGTGAGGATGGCTATACAGATAATTTAGGTAATTACAAAATAGCAGGAGTCGTGCACAATGAAAAGTCTTATACAATTAAATTTCAGCACAATGAATATGGATCAGATTCAAAAATGGGAGTGAAACTTGATAGTATACAACAAAGAATACAAGATTTTAAACTTATAAAAATAGAATAATATGAAACGATATTTTTTAATTTTAGCTTCTACAATTTGTTTATTCGCTTGCGGGGGTGATGATGATGGAAAAAATAATGGCAATGGAACAGACAAAAGCGTTGGAACGCTTATAGGGGATGTCGATTACAAAATTGCTAATCAAGAGGATTTAGACAATGTAATAATTCAGATGCGTCAATATCATAACGACAGTATAGTCGCAGGGTTTTGGAGAATTCCTCGTAGTGGTGTCCATGAGATTGACTTACCAGTAGGGAAATATAAATTAAATTTAGAAGGGAATAGGTGTAAGTCGAAAGATTTACCAATGATAGTGGAAATTGAAAAAAATTATGATAGGCACATTGATATAAATGTGGAACGTCTTTATTATTCTATGATTATAGAATATTTAGGCAAAGAATTAAATCAAGGGGATACTATTTCATTAGATAATAAAGGCGTACTAGATATCATAAATAAATATAGTAGTAATTCATTAAAGTGGAATATTTCTTCTATTTCATGGATTAAGCTATCTGAAAACTCTGGTGTTATTTTGGGAGGAAAATCTAACTCTTTTACATTTGAATTAGAAAAAGACAAACTACCCAAATATGGATGGAATTATGCTAATATGATTTTAACAACTCCTTCTGATTATGGTTCTTTTACAATTGTTGTTCGTGCGTTTAAAGGAGGAGGAGAGCCCGAAAAAGCGATTGTTACCGGTAATAATGAAAATACTTGTCCTAATCCCAGTGTAATATTAACAGCTAATGCGGTGGGAGCAACTTCTTATGAGTGGTATAAAGAAAACTCTATCATTGGTAAGTCTGTAAGTAATATTTATGAAGTGACCGAAAGTGGAGTATATTATGCTATTGGTAAAAATTCAAATGGCACAGGAAAAGGACAAAAAAGTGATGGGAAAATGGTTGTAGTTAAAATCTGCCTTCCCATTCCTCAGACTGCTACTGTTTTTGGAAATTCGAAGAATAATTGTGAAACAGATGGGGAAAGAGTAACATTAATAGCTAGTGCACCTAATGCTACCGAATATAAGTGGTATAAGGGAAATACATATTTAGGGGCTTTTGGAAATACACATATAGTCAATGAAAGCGGCACATATTATGTAAAAGGACTAAATATGTCTGGTGAAAGTTTGGAATTTAGTAATGGAAAAACTGTTGCCATTTCTTCGTGTTCACCTAATAATCCAACAAATGTAAAGGCTGTGATGAGTAGTGATGGAGGAATTAAGATAACTTGGGACAAAGCATCTTTAGCTACAAATGGTTATGAAATCCAAATATGTGATAATTCAAATATGAATTGTTCTAATAATGTTAGAATAGGCAATGTAACGTCTCCTTCTTATATTTTTGAGGCAAATTCTTTATTTTGTGGAAAGAATTATTTTAGAGTAAAGGCAATCGGAAGTCTTGAAAGTAGTTCAGGAGCTATTACTTTTTGCGATAGAGTCGTAAGCATCAGTAAACCAAAACTTGAAGAAACATTAAGTAGTATTGTTAGAAATGACATTATTGAGTTTGATTGGACAGGATCAGTAGGTTCACCAACTATTCAATATAATGTTGAAAGAAAAAAGGGGGATGCTCCATGGGAAGTAATAACAACGACAACAGGTTTAACTTATTCCGAATCCCTTCCTAAAGAGACTAAATTTGGAGTTGCCTATTATATGCAATATAGGATTATAGCAAAAACTACAGTTTGTGGGAAACAATTTGATAGTGGGTATAGTTCTATTGTTCAAAAATATGTTTCATGGATCAATTAGTCAAAACCTCAACAATCCATAATCCTCCAACAGTTCCTCTACCTCTACCCAAAATATATTCTTGTGGTCTTAATTTCAGAATTAATACACTGCCCGACCAAAAAAAAATCTAAAAAAGGATATCCAAACAAAAAGTGCCCCAATCTAAATAGAAAGGGACACTTTTAAACATTTAAACCAATTTACTCCCACTCAATCGTAGCCGGAGGTTTCGACGATATATCATATACCACACGGTTTACACCTTTTACTTTATTGATGATCTCGTTAGATACTTTTGCCAGAAACTCGTATGGAAGATGTGCCCAATCGGCAGTCATAGCATCCGTAGAAGTTACCGCACGAAGTGCAATCGTA
>JAVBJR010001230.1:0-19362 GCA_031546965.1 Dysgonomonas sp. | reverse complement strand
TCTTTCACATCTTTGATGTACGACTGTACTGCCTCGCTCATTATCGTGTGAAGATCGGCGTAACGACGCAGAAACTTCGGCGAAAAATCTTTGTTGATCCCCAACATGTCGTGAATTACGAGTACCTGCCCATCGGTGTTTACTCCTGCTCCTATTCCTATTGTGGGGATGGTCAATTCTTTAGAAACTTGCTCTGCCAAGGTTGCCGGAATCTTCTCTAATACCATACCGAAGCATCCTACTTCTTGCAAGAGGTGTGCATCATCTATCAGTTTTTGGGCTTCCTCTCCATCTTTGGCACGCACGGCATAAGTACCGTATTTGTTTATCGATTGAGGCATCAAACCCAAATGTCCCATAACGGGAATACCGGCATCGATAATTTTCTTGATGTCTGCAATAATTTCTTTGCCACCTTCTATTTTAAGAGCATCTGACCCTGTTTCTTTCATTATTCTGATGGCTGCCTCCAAAGACAAGGTAGGATTGCCCGAACAAGTGCCAAATGGCATATCTACAATAACTAAAGCTCGTTTTACACCCTTTACCACCGATTTGCCATGATAAATCATCTGATCGAGGGTCATAGGCAGAGTAGTGGTATTTCCTGCCATAACATTGGATGCAGAATCGCCTACCAAAATTACATCCATACCTGCTTGATCTACGATCGAAGCCATAGAAAAATCATAGGATGTAAGCATCGATATTTTTTCGCCTCGTTGCTTCATCTCTAATAAACGATGAGTCGTTACCTTGCGGTTATCTTCTGTATAAGTTGACATAGTTCTTTGTTATTTTTTGCTCTACAAATGTATAAAAAGCAAATGGTAATAAGAGTATGTTTAAATTTTTCCTAGGGCAAATGCACGAAAAAAAACAGCCCTATGTCTGGTGCCCAGCCCTACAGTCTTCGACAATAAAACAAAACTGTTTTGATGTGTTTGCCTTGCAGACTCTTAATATTATAAACCAAAAAAGCTGTACTATTTAAAATAGTACAGCGCTTTTATGATTGAGTTATTTTTGTCCTTAAAATTTATATCCTACTGTAAGTAATCCACTAAAAGCATTTGTTTTAAGCTCTGCTTTATCAGCACCGCCAAAACTATACCAATCATCTGTGCGGTTTTGCATCACAAAAGCCACATCGGTATAGAAACTTGGGGTAAACTTGTAACCAAGTCCGTAGGTAAAGTAATGCGAATCACCTACAAGAGAATAGTGGGTAATAGTTCCTGCGGTAGCAGCAGTATGCTTACCTCCCGTTTTGCTATCATTAATCAAAAGATCTTTCACCGGGCTTTGTTGCCACATATATCCTACACGACCGGTAAATTGTGGTGTGAAACGGAATTCGCCACCTACACGTAATGTCGACGAGTTTTTAAAATCTTGTTTGATATCTTGATTTTCATCTGAATATCCGCGTCCATTTGGATCTTGCAGGTTCATGTTACTATAATTGGTTAGCTCATAGTCTAAACTTAGTATAGCTTTTTTTGCAATAATTCCGGCTAAACTGAATGTCCATTGATCCGGCGTACGGAATTTATAATCGGTATAAGTATTGGTATTATCGCGTTCATTATAAGAGTCAACAAAACCCCATCGAGCACCATTCTTAAAAGATTCCATTTGTACCGAATAAGTGTCAGTCATCTCATACCATGTAGGAGAATGGTACGAAACACCTATTCTTAATTCTTGAATAGGTTTGAAGATAAGACCGGCTTTTACCTGCCATCCTGATCCTTTTGTTGTCATCCAATTGTCGTAATTGTATGATACTGTAGAATTTTTGTTGCTGCCTTCGTAAAAAGATTCGCTGTAAAGAGAGGTGATGTTATAGTTTAGATCTGTAACAGAAAGGGTAACACCGGCACTAAGCATATCGGCAAAAGTAGTACCCATATTAAAATCGTAGGAATCTACATAACCTCGTTCGCGTACATACTGCGAATTGTCTACGCTCGGGTTGGTTAGATCTTTCAAAACCGAGTTATATTTATATTGGCTATTATCTGCCGAGGTCGGGTTTATTATCCAAGTATTATATGCCAAAGCTCCCATCCAGTAATCAGATCCTCTATCAAAGGGACGAGCGCTCAACTTGAGATCATTCTCGGGAATCCCTTTTACTCTATTTGCAAAATAATCACTTTGTGATTGCTTAAGAAAACTTCCCGCCAAGCTTACCTCTCGATCGAACGATTGGAGGCGGTTATACGAAAACCCAAAATTAAGAAGGGGTGCAACATCGCTATTTATGGGCACTACTCCTACAAATGCAAGATTATCAAACGCAAATTTGAATCTATCTTCTTTCTTAGAATTTTCGTACAAAGTAGTCTTTGTGGATGTATTAGTGAAATTGAGTGTTGTTACTACCTCCGATTTGGTGTATACACCTATCCCGGCAGGATTGATTGCAATCGCCGAAATATCGCCTCCCAAAGCTCCGAATGCACCACCCATCGACACCGAGCGAGCTGTTCCTTTCAATCCGTAATACGACAGGTTGAAAGCATCCATTTCTCCCTGTGCTAATACCGATCCTACAAAAGAAGCGGAAAGTAAAGCTAGAGTAAAAATACGTTTCATATTGGTTGTTTTTTCTAAAAAAGCTATTTTAACTGTGTAGACTAAAATAGCTTTTTTGTTTGTATTTAATTTTTCCTTTCTTAATCTTATCTGCGTCCGCCACTACGTCCGCCGCCGCCTCCGCCGGATGACGAGCGTCCACCGCCTCCGCCACCACCGTATGATCCTCCGGAGGAAGAACGGCTGCTGCTTGGTGTGCTATATGATCCGCCGCTACTTCTGCTAGAAGATTCGGATGATGATCTGCTGTTAGAATAACTTCCACTATCGTAGCTTCTGTTATTAGTTGTACTTGCAGGTCTCGGACTGGATGAACTGCTTGCTCTTGTTGCAGACCCTTCTCCTCTACTAGAAGTAGATCCTGATGTGCTTCTGCTTGGAGCATTACTTATAATTCGTCCACTACCGGCGTCATAAGTTGCATCTCTGTTTACAGTAGTTCTAGTTTCAGAACCACCTCTACCATATGTTGAAGTAGGTCTTGTAGTTACACCCGATTCGCCTCTGCTTGAAGTACGTCCGTAGGCTTCCCTGTTTGAGCTGCTGCGTGTACCTTCGTATCTGCCTGTAGCATCTCCACTTGTTGAAGCACGTCCTGTCGTTCTAGTTGATGCCGAACTGCGGCTTCCTCCATCTCTGCTACTATATGAATCTCTGCCGTATGACGAACTGCGATCACGAGAACTTCCTCTGCCACCGCTTGCCGATGCTCTGTAACTTCCATCTCTAGATGAGGATCTACTTGTAGTTCGTCCATATCCGTTGTAACTTGCATTTGAGTAGTATCCGGGATAGCAATAACCGCCGCCGTAGTAACCACCACCCCAATAAGGGTCGTAGCCCCAATAGCCGCCGCCGTAACCCCAGCCCCAGCCGATAGACCAGCCCCAGCCGGAACCCCAATAACCGCCTCCCCAGCCCCAATAAGAGCTGTACCAAGGATCGTAGTAACCCCATCCGCCATATCCTCCGTATCCGCCATATCCCCAACCAACGTTTACATACGCTCTGTTGGCATAATACGCATCGTAAGCGTCGTTCACTACATATACGTTTATGTCGTCGTCGCTCGCTATTTTTACGCTATTAGCCGGTTCGTGATATTTAACTATACGGTCGGTGTATTGATAGTCATTTGCTTCGTCTAATACAGCAGTAGTGTCTACTGCTTCCGAATAGACATTTACATCTCCTCTTCTGTTGTATTCATCCACACTTACGTTGACGTTTCCTCTTGTGGTAATGTCGATATTGCTGTTGGAATTTCCGGCATTTGTTTTCGATGCAGGAACCACATTAGTTTGTTGCGAACTTTTGTTCTGTTTTTGTGGAGGAGCTGATCCATAAATATCATCACCCCAATCTTGAGAAAAACTCACTAATGGCAACAATGCTGCTAATAATAACAATTTGCTCTTTTTCATCATTTTATCTCCTATCTGGTTATAATAAATTCAATTCAATTTCTTTACTCGCTTACTGTTTAGACTAGCTAAAATACTAAAAGGTTTAATAGATACTTCAATATATTTGTTTTCTTATAGATGTAAAAAAAATAATATTGTTGCTTCTAACATCTTTAAGAAATGTAAAAATCTAAATCGCGAACAAATTTGTATAAAATAAGTGAATGAAAATACGTGTTAGCCAACCCCACCTAGCTCCCCCAAAGAGGAGGAAAACTGCCTCTCTCTTGAAGAGGGTTGGGGATGAGGTAGCGCTTGCTCTGTGTAAAGAAACGAAAAAAAACGAAAATAATTGATCATTACTCTTTTAAATATTCCAAAAATAAAGAAAAATAGAGGCTTATTGGAGCAAAAACTCTATTTTTGTCCATAATTAACTCTTCTATTTTACCGTAAATGGTATAAAAAGCTATAATAAAAATGAATTATTTAGAAGTCGTATTTGTTTGTGTTCCTTATAACGAGATTATAACCGAAGTTTTGTCTGCCGAATTGGCTGAAGTGGGGTTTGAAAGTTTTGTAGATACCGATAACGGTTCTACTGCTTATATTCAAGAAAGCCTTTATAATAAAGATGCTGTAGAAGGTGTGATTGCTAATTTTCCTTTGGAGGCAACAATTACTTATACTGCAAATCTGATTAAAGGCAAAGATTGGAACGAAGAATGGGAGAAAAATTATTTTAAACCCCTCATTATTGATAACAGGTGCATAATTCAGAGTACATTTCATAAAGAGCCGGCAACCTATGAGTACAATATATATATAGATCCCAAAATGGCTTTCGGCACAGGACATCATCAGACTACCGAATTGATGATTCGTGAAGTATTGAATATGGATTTCTTAGGCAAATCGGTTTTAGACATGGGATGTGGAACGGCTATTCTTGCCATTCTTGCCTCGATGAGAGGTGGCGACCCTATTTTAGCAATAGATATCGACGAGTGGGCATACGATAATGCCAAAGAAAATCTCGACTTAAATAAAGTCTCCAATATAGATGTCCGAATTGGAGGTGCAGGGTTGTTGGTTGCCGAAAAGACGTTTGATGTTATATTGGCAAATATCAACCGCAATATTTTGTTGAATGACATTCATGTATACGCATCAGTCTTGAATGCCGGCGGTGTCCTATTTATGAGCGGTTTCTATACCGAAGATATACCTGTTCTTACCGAAGAATGTAATAAGAATGGGTTGACCTTTGTTCATTCTAATAGTAAGGACAATTGGGCAAATGTGAAATTCATAAAGGACTAAGCTTTTTGGACGTATAGGAATGAATATATTTGACTAAAATGCAAAAAGTTTCTAACATTAGGATATAGAAAATACAAGAAAAATAGATAATTGCATGAATTATATTTTTTATAAGTGACAATCTACAAGGGGCATCATAGCGAACGTAGTGAAGCAATCTTTCCAACAAAGAGATTGCTTCGCTATCACTCGCAATGATGTGCTTCACGACATTCGCTATGACGCCCACTATAGACTTGTGAAACAGCCTTTTCAATATTACAATAAAACAATCAGTAAATATGTATCTTATTCAGAATGCTATAATAATAAATGAGGGCAGATCGGTTAAAGGATCGGTACTCATAGAAGGCGAAATAATAAAAGCCATTTACGAAAGCAACGAAATTCCTTCCGGAATTACCAGCAGAGCTACAATTATCAATGCCGAAGGCTTGTGGTTGATGCCGGGCATTATAGACGATCAGGTACACTTCCGCGATCCCGGATTAACCCACAAAGGAGATATAGCCACAGAAAGCAGAGCCGCAATTGCAGGTGGTGTAACATCGTATATGGAGATGCCTAACACCAAGCCACAAACGACATCAATAGATGCCTTAAATGCAAAGTTTGAAGTAGCTTCGCAAAAATCGTACGCCAACTACTCGTTCTATTTAGGAGCTACCAACGATAATTTGGCAGAGCTTAAAAAGATAGACCGAAAAAATACCTGTGGAGTTAAAATATTCATGGGATCATCTACCGGAAATATGCTGGTTGACAAGCGCAAAGCCTTGGAAGCCATATTTGCCGAAATAGACATGATTATAACTACCCATTGTGAGGAAGAAGAAGTCATCCAAAAGAATATAGCCTACTACAAAGATCTGTTAGGAGACGATATTCCCATAAAATACCACCCGTTGATAAGAAGTGCCGAAGCGTGTTACCAATCGTCAGCAAAAGCAGTAGAACTTGCTGATAAGTACGGAGCTAGGCTTCATATACTGCATCTTTCTACTGAAAGAGAAATCAGCTTATTCGACGCAAAACCTTTGACAGAAAAAAAAATAACAGGAGAAGTTTGTGTTCATCACCTTTGGTTTTCTGACGATGATTATGAGAAATACGGAACACGCATCAAATGGAATCCTGCCGTAAAAACAAAACAAGACAGAGATGCGCTTCTGCAAGGTTTGCTCAAAGGAAAGCTCGATGTTATAGCCACCGACCACGCCCCTCATCTATTGGACGAAAAAACGGGAGGAAGCCTTCAAGCAGCCTCAGGAGGACCGTTAGTACAACACTCGTTACAAATGATGTTCGAGCTGTCTAAACAAGGAAAACTATCTAAAGAAGAAGTGGTTGACAAGATGTGTCATGCCCCAGCAACACTATTTAGAGTGAACAAACGTGGATACATCCGTGAGGGTTATTTTGCCGATTTGGTCTTAGTAAATCCAAATAAAAATTACACCATTACACAAAACAATATTTTGTATAAATGCAAATGGTCGCCCCTTGAAAACGAAACGGTATCTACATCTATCGAAAAAACATTCCTAAACGGGCAAATCGCTTTTGAGAATGGACAGGTAAACGAAGTAAGAGGTCAGGCTTTAACCTTCAACAACTAATTTATTCAAAGAATAAAGCATGATAAAAAATCATATCCATAACCCTTGAGGTTCTGGCTCCGCTAATACCTGTAGAGGGGCATTGTCCAACTCCTCTCAGCTCATCTACTATGGTTTGGATCAAAGGCTGCTGAATATGCTCTGGCGAGGGTATATCGAAGCTCTCCGAAAAACTCTCCGAAAGTACCAAGATGGGGCTAAAAGCAAATGTACTAAACCTAATCTCTCCTTTAGTACCCGTAATAATAATAGAGTCGATATCAGTCTGATCCGAAGTAACGAAGCACCATTGCCCGCTACCTATAACTCCCGACTTGAATTTGAGAATGGCAGAGATAGTGTCTTTCACCTCATAAAACTGACCTCTATTTGCCGAGAAACCCTTTGCCTCGGCAATTTCACCCAACAAAAAATCGAGAATATCCAGTGTATGAGGAGCTAGATCATAGAAGTAACCTTCGCCTGCTATTTCTTTATCTACCCTCCATGTATGATCTGCGGATGTCAAATCAGATACTCTCGGCGATCGGTACTGCTTCACTTCAACTGTTAATATCTCTCCTATTATTTTTTTTTCGAGAAGTTCCTTAACTTTTAGAAAATAAGGCAAAGCTCTACGGTAAAAAGCGACAAAGAGCATTTGTTTGGTTTTTTGTGCAATTTGATTCATTTGTTCACACTCAGCAAAATTCATGCCCATCGGCTTTTCTACATATACGGGCTTGCCGGCTTGCATAGCCTTAATGGCATACAGCATATGCGTACTGGGTGGTGTGGCAATATATACTGCATCAACGTCAATATCAGCAATTAGCTGATCGGCATCGGTATAATACCTATCCACTTTATGTCTCTGTGCGTAATCTTTTACTTTATCAAGATTTCGCCTCATTACAGCCACCAAATTAGAGTGTTCTATTTTAGAAAAAGAGGGACCACTCTTCTTCTCACAAACGTCTCCACAACCGATAATACCCCAATTAACTATTTTCATATTATGCTAATTATTCAATTTACGATGCAATTTTTTATCATTAAAACAAATATAAAAAAAGCGTCCCTTAGTGAAAACTAAGAGACGCTTAATATTTAGAGTATTTTACGTTTTATTGCATAACGAATATTACAACACGGTTCCACTCGTTTACGTTAAATGGTTGGATGTTATCTCCTGACCAGTCAATAGACACTTTTGCTGGATTTACTCCGTATTTGTCAACTAATGCTTTAGCCACAATCTTAGAACGACGTTCCGATAGTTTCAAGTTATAAGCAGGATTAGCTGTTTTCTTATCCGCATAACCTGTAACAACAACACTTGCTTCCGGATGCGTTTTCAAATATTCTGCAGCCCTATCAATCTTAGCCCACTCTGTACGATCAATAACCGATTTGTCGATTCTAAAGAATACAGGATCTGGTAAGAATTTAACAGCTTCACCTTCAATCTTTTTAGCAGGATTAGGAACAGAAGGAACAGGAGGAAGAGGAGGACAAGTAGGACACTCTTTAGCAGCCAATTTAGCACTGCGCTCTCTTAAAGTGTTTATCTCATCATTCAAATTGTTAACCAATTCGTAATCGATTGGTTCAGCAACTTCCCAATCTGTTCTACCTAGTTTATAAGAAACAGATAATGTACTTTGTGCAATACCATCCATAGATTGGTTATCACCAGTTTGACCATCGAATGAATCGGGTACCAAAGAACCAGAGAACTCTGCGTTCAATCCGAATCTATTGCTTAATCTAAATTTGGCAATAACACCACCATGTACTCCGGCAGTCAAAAGATTATCACTACCTAAGTTAGAAAAAGTATTATATATACCGATACCTCCAAAAGGTGTAAGTTCGAAGAAACGTTTCGGATTGTAGTTTCCTACTAGATTAAAAAGATCGAACATGAAATCGATATTAGCTTGTACATATTGTACGTGTTGCATATAAAGATTGCCACTTCGTCCAGGTATCCAATAGTAAGACCCATCAGATTCTTGACCTATAATGCTTGTGTTATAACCAGGAATAACTTTTCCGGTTGCATCCTTAACTGTTAAATCCCACATGTAGTTCCACTGAGGATCCCATGTCCACATTTCTACTGAACCTGTTCCTCCAGTGGGAACAAGAGGATAACCTGGAGTACCCAAAACACCTAGTCCTTTATAATTTTCCGAGCCATGGTTCCATTTGTTATATCCACCAAATTGACCATCGTTAAAACCATGTAAAGAACCTCCAGAGAAACTCATCCTCAATCCCCAAATAGGAGAAAAATATTTACCAACGGTAAATAATGGAGCAGCTGTAATACGATCCTCAAATGGACCTTTTCGATCGTCTACACCTGCAATTGTTTGGGCACCACCCCCAAGAGATATAGACCAGTTGTCTTTAAAGCGATTCTTTTTCCAAGTAGTCTTGTATGTATTATAGGTCTTATTTGGTTGACCATATTCTACTCCATCTGCAACAAGAGCACGACTCGACCCTTCTTGAGCTACTAATGAAAAAAGGCTAGCAATAAATGAAAATGTAGCGAAGAAAACCTTTTTGTTCATAAATTCGATATTCTAAACATTGATTAATGTTAATTCCTAATAATGTGCAAATATAAGAGTTTTTTTCAAGAGAAAAGAATTAAATCTCTTTTTTTCAACACAAAACACATTTTTAACCTATTAAGGTATATAGTAATAGGTACTTTCTTACCAAAGGAATATATATTTTTTTATCTTTGTATTGGAAATAAAACCATTAAAAGGAGTATAAAATAATATGTTAAATAAAATCTTCGTTTTTTTTGAAAAAAATGTATTGGAGAGCAAAAATATATTAAGACAGATAAAAAGAAAGAGTAAGCAATTTGAGGATGTCATTACTCAGGATAAACGCATATACAATACTGTTTTTGGTGCATTTTTGTGCCTGTTTTTCTGCTTTATCCTTTTTCTAAATATTAAAACTCCTTTAATTGGCGACGATTTTGTTTATTCTTTCATTTATCAGACAAATCAACGTTTAACATCTATCAGCGATGTATTCTATTCGCAATACCTGCATTATTATAAATGGGGAGGACGCAGTGTAGTGCATTTTATCGCCCAGTCGTTATTATTGACCAATAATAGCCTCACAATTGATATCATAAATTCTCTTGGTTTTATCGGATTCATCTTGGTACTCCACTACCACATAATAGGTAAGCTAAAGGGTGAGATCAGTATCTTGATAATTTCATTTACATTTACTTGGTTTTTCCAACCGGTATTTGCCGAAACTATCTTGTGGGTCACAGGTAGCTCTAATTACTTATGGGGAACTCTTATTATACTCTTGTTTCTTCTTCCCTACCGCTTATACAAAAGCAAAGAAGAATCTATGCTGCGAAGTACTGTTTTTTCTATACTCATGTTTATAGGAGGAATTATAGGCGGATGGACAAACGAAAATACTGCAGCGGCAATGATAGTTATGGTACTCTGCGTTATCTTATACTGTAAACTTAATAAGCAAAAAATACCGGTATGGATGTACACAGGTCTTATTGGGGCAATCATAGGATACGTAACTATGATAATTGCTCCCGGAAATTTTGCACGTGCGGAAGGAACATCCATCAGTCCATTTCTTATTATATACCGCATATCTACTTACACTCAACGATTTGTTACTTACTTGGGGTTGTTAAATTTAGCAATTACCATATTGATGATTGTTTATGTCAAAATAAATAGCAACAATAGAAAAGCTGTCCTTTCTCATGTACTGATTTACTTTATAGGTATATTCATATCGATCTATATAATGGTGGCATCACCCGGATTTCCGGCACGGGCATGGTTTGGAACTATTACTTTCAATATCATAATATTTGGTATATTGTATTACAAAATAGGTAACTCCTTATCTATGATCAGACAGATGAAATACTGCTTTCTGATCTTTTGCATGATAATTTTTACTGCCGAATTTTATGATGCCCACAAAGATGTGACAACTATAAGCGATATATGGAAGGAAAGAACAACGAACATAAACGAAGCGAAAGCCAAAAATGTTAATAGTATAATATTCAAAGAATATCAGGCTAAAACCAAATTCGGATTAGGGGATGCTGCTTATGCTTTACCATATACGTCTCAGTACTACGGAATCGATTTTCAACTCAAAAAATAAATAAAGTATGCAAGCTATTTTAATCACAGCATATAAAAACTACCAACATCTGGAAGACCTTATCAATTTTTTTGACGATGGATTTAACATTTATATTCATATAGACAAGAAAAGTAGTATTCCGAAAGATGATATACAGAAACTATCGACAAAAAAGAGGGTACAATATGTGTCTCAAGAATACAAAGTTCACTGGGGAGGAATCAATCACCTGAAAGCTATATTAGAGTTGGCTGAAAAAGCAATAAGTAACTCTCAAAATACATACTTTCATCTTATCACAGGGCACGATTACCCGATTGTGTCGGTTGATAAATTTCATGATTTTATCAACTTAAATCAAAACCATGATTTTATGGAATACCACGCACTGCCCTACTCCGCATGGCCCAAGGGTGGGATAAATCGCCTGTCGAGTTATAATATATATGATCTCGTAGATGGCAGAACGGGGTTAAGTAAAAAATTGATCAAAGGATTCTCAAAACTTCAATGGAGCATAGGATTTAAAAGAAGTTTCAGCAAAGACTTTCCTGCACTATATGGTGGATCGACTTATTGGTCGCTCAAGCGTGAATCTTTGGAATATGTCTTCCAATATATGAAGGATCATCCCCATTTTTTCAAGAGATTCAAGTATTCATTCTGTTCCGAAGAAATTTTCTTCCAAACTATTCTTCTCAATTCGCCTATGAGAGATAATATAATCAATAACAACAAACGATTTATTATATGGGAAGAACGAAACGGTAATTTCCCCGCCAATTTAGACTGCAATGATTATGATAAGATACAAAAATCGGATGCACTGTTTGCCCGAAAATTCGAATATCCTGTTTCTGAAGCACTACTCAGTTTAATTAAAGAAGACATAAGAAAATCAGGTTTGGGCTGTTGATATCAGTTATATACTCATGGCAAAAGAGTTTATGTATTTTGGGGACTATCATTATACTTCCAAAGTATGGACGGATTATTTGTAGAATCAAGGGATCCGAATCAGCATGGATGGAAAAAGGTTGGTGCTTGGATAATATTTATATCGAACGCTTTTGGTGTACATTGAAACAAGACCATATTTACCTGAATCCTACTTGTGATGGAAGAGAGTTTTACAATGCTAAACGTCGTCACCAGGGTATTCGCCCGACAGCCTCTATTATGGAAAAAAACAGCTGTAGCATAGATGTTTTAAGCTTGAATACAGAGGTATATTCCGAAAATAAAATAGAAAAAATATCAAATGGGAGCCGAAAGGTCAAACTAAGAAACTAAAATCGGTGGCACGAAAGAGTGAAGTATTATTCGCTCAAATTTTCCATGTGTAATTTATTGATATATTGGTAGCTATATCATTTCTTGGGACTCAGGCTCATTTATACGAAAACCACTTAATCAGCTCTCTAATAGTTGGTTTCTTACCATACATAAGTATACCTACTCGATAAATTTTGGCAGCAAATTTCACAACAAAGTAGATGCTCACATATAATATAGTGATGGACAGAGCTTTTTCCCATAACGGTATTTCAAAAGGTATGCGCACCATCATCACAATGGGAGAAGTAAGAGGAATCATAGAACACCAAAAAGCGAGTGGACCATCAGGATTCTGAAGGCTGTATATCCCGACATAAAACGAGAAAATAAATATCAGAGTAACTGGTAATACAAATTGTTGAGTGTCTTGTGCATTGTCTACGGCTGCCCCAAACATAGCGAATAACGAAGCATAAATAAGATACCCCCCGATGAAAAGCAGCAGGAAGCATATAATGATTTCAGCCCAGTTTATAGAGAAGAGCATTTGCATGTTTCCCAACTGAGTCGAAAGTCCGTCGATATTGGTTGCAGGAAAAATAAAGCCTTTCAAACCCAATAGAATGGCAAAGATACTGAACCAAATAAATAGTTGGGTAATACCCGTAAGTCCTATTCCCACAATCTTTCCCATCATCAGATCGAACGGACGTACCGAAGAAATCATTACTTCGACAATGCGATTGCTCTTTTCCTCCACCACGCCTTGCATTACCATAGTGCCGTACATCAATATAAACATGTACATGAGGAACGTAAAAAACCCTCCCACAGCTGCTGCCATGTCGGTAGACGTTTCTTTTTCCGAACCGTCATCGCTCCATCTCATGGTAGTTACTTTTACGTTGCCCGATGTTTCGATTACGTGGCGAATATCAATCATAACCTGCGTATCGATATTGGCTTTCTCTGCCAGCAAATTTATTTTGTCTGATTTTACGACTTCCGAAAGCGTTCCGTTTATATAACCTTGTAAATCGGCTGGAATTTGTTTTTCGGAAACAAAGGTTGCCGCACCGGGATTATCTGTTAGATTACCTGTAATTTGAAGTATCCCAAACAGATCTTTGCCCACCTTTCCTTTTAAATCGGCTTCTTGATTCTCTTCGACTATATCGAACGCATACTGTTCGGACGATTTTAGATGCGATGCGTATTTGCCTGTATTATCAATTACTGCAACTCGTTTCACTTCCGAGTCTTTGATGTCCGACAACAGTAAGGGCACAAACATTATTGCCGCCATCAACAACGGCATTATCAGAGTGAGAATCACAAACGATTTTTTCTTTATTCGCGACAGGTATTCTCGTTTTATAATAAGACTTAAGGCATTCATAAGGCTGTAACTGTTTGAATGAATATTTCGTTCATAGAGGGCAACTCTTCTTCAAAAGAGAGCACCTCATATTTGCTGGTTATTTCTCTAAGTATCGAAGAGTTGGTAGACTGTGCCAGCTTTTTTATTTTTACTTTGGTTGCGTCTGGATTCGACTCTTTCGACTCCAGTGAGAATAATTCTGATGGCAGCTCAAAATCGCTTCCGTTTACAATTACCGTGAAAATGTGTTTTTTATATTTGTTGCGAATGTCCCTTACATTACCTTGCAATACGACCTGCGATTTGTTTATCAGTGTTATTTCGTCGCACAAAGTCTCTACCGATTCCATGTTGTGGGTAGAGAGGATAATGGTTTTTCCTTTTTCCTTTAATTCGAGTATTTCTTTTGTTAACAGTTCGGCATTTACAGGGTCAAATCCACTGAAAGGCTCATCCAGTATCAATAATTCGGGATCGTGAATAACCGTAGTTATAAACTGAATTTTCTGCTGCATACCTTTTGATAGTTCTTCTACCTTTTTGTCTTTCCAAGAAGTGATATTAAATTTTTCGAACCACTCATCTATTCTACGGTTGGCTTCTTGCTTTTTCAATCCTTTCAGTTCGGCTAAAAACAAAGCCTGTTCTTTTACTTTCATCTTTTTGTAGAGACCTCTCTCTTCGGGAAGATAACCGATCTTGTAAATGTCGGACGGGAGCGAGGGGCGACCATTCAATAATATTTCGCCACTATCGGGAGCCGTAATCCGATTGATGATCCGTATCAAGGTAGTTTTACCGGCTCCATTAGGACCCAATAATCCATAAATTTTGCCTTGCGGTACTTGTATGCTTACATCGTTGAGTGCTCTATGACCGGCATATTGTTTCACTACATTTCTTGCTTCAAGATACATCATATTTTATGGGAATAAATTATTTGGATCGCTATATGCTAAAAGATAACTAACTATACGTAAAATCAATTTTGGAGATATTGCAAATCTAACAAACAGATAAGAATAAGCCCTCTATTCCCTAGTCCAAAAATCAAGGTATTGTTGTGCTACTTTCAGATAATCGTGGTGTTTTTCGACAAAAGCCCTTCCTTCTTTTGCACGCTTGACAATCGTCTCTTTATGTAAAACCAGCTCTTCCAGCTTATTATAGATATCCCGCTTATCGGGAAATACATTCACAATCGGGCGAAGTGTATGCTCTTGGAGTAAATCGTACATATCAGATTCGCCACCGCCAACCAACACTTTACCCAAAGCCATCGTAAGCAAACCATTCATGGCAGGCGAGTAAGAGTACAGTTGATCTAGAACAACATGTGCATCTTGTATACGGCTCAAATATTCGGAGTACATCACAGACTCTACCTTGGTTACACGAGCGTCATCAGGATAAGCTAGAGCAATCTGTTGAACTACTTCATACAGAAGATCGGTTCCCTTAAATTCGTTACGGGCTTTATTTATACCAATAAAGAAATTAATTTTATCTAAGGGTGGTAGTTCTTTTAGTTTAACCTGACCGATATTGACCGGCAGAGGTATGTATTCTAATTTGTTGCCATACAATTCTTTGTATGCCTCATAGTATTCATAAAGACAGGCCACTATTCCGTCACAAGACTGGGCTATTTCGATATTGGCATCTTGACGTTTTGTGTCTAACCAATTTTCTATCAAATAATCACTTTGGGTTCTCTCGTTTTTGGTATTGCCGATATAAAATTCAGAATACTTGTATTTTTGATCCAAACAAGCTTTTATCCAGTAATAATCGTCACCAAAAGCTCCTAGAAATATTTTCTTGTTGTGACGTCTCAAATATCTGTATAATTCGATATTAACCCTAATATTTTGTGTAGTAAAGCAGGGGTTAGTTATCTGAACAACATCATATCCTTTAAAATTTTTGAGATTGGCATAAATTGTGAGCAGGTTAGATAAAGTATCTTTTACTCCCGAACTTTTTCTATTAAGGTCTATGTCTCGATAATAGTTTTTAAAACCGTCACCATCAGATGCAACAGTTACATCATGCCCCAAAGTTTTTAAGCCTTCGGATAATGTTAGATGTAATCCACTATAATCTCCCAGTAACAGTATTTTCATCTATAGACACAATTAGGAGTAAATTCTCTAGTTTTAAATTAGTTCCAAGCCGGATCGTAACTCGATGGTCGGCTACGTTGTTCGTATTTAAGATCTTGCAGCAACGAAGAATTAACCCGTAATGATACATAATATGACGCATAAGGTCCTATCGGATTAAAACTTGCTGTTATGTTCCAACAGTGAAGATTTCGAGACAAATTACATGTCATATAAGAAATCATCTTATTCTGTACATCATAACTGGCATTAAACGAAAAGTTCCAGTTTTTGGTAGGTTGTATAGATCCGTTAAATCCTAGATTATGAGTCAATACACCTTTAAAATCCTCTCTTGCCGAATCAAACACCGAACTATAATTCAGACTGTAATTAACAGAAAGATTCCACTTTACTTCATTCTTCAAGTATCCGTCTCGATCATAAGTACCCCCATCTTCTTTTTTATTAAAAAGACTTTGCTTAGTACCTGTCTCCTCCTTGAGGTTATCTTCTTCGGTACCTGACGGATTATTTTGGGGATCACTTTGCTTCTTTTTATCATCCTCCTTTTTATCCTTTCCAAACCATTTTTTGAAGGTATCTTGATTAATAGATGGTGATAAACTATATCCGGTACTTACCAATCGTGCTATTCCACCATGTCCTATAAGCAGCTGATCTATTTTCTGCCCTTTTTCATTATACATATAGGGATCCCATGTTCCATTGAGATTAATAGTCAAATTTTTACTTAATTTTAGTCGCAAATTAGTTGAGATATCACTCCATTTAAACGCATCTGCCATCATGTTATAATAAAAGGATATCCCAAGATTATCAATGAGGCTCACAATTTTGGTAGAATCGTTATCGGTAGCCATTTTCATTTCAACATTATTCTCGAAACCAAAGTTTATATTACCCTGCTTTTTTGCCCCCGAAGGTGTATATATTTCGTACTGATAGGGAGAATACGAATGCGTTTTCAATTCGCCATTAGCATCATAATAAGAGTATCTTTTATAAGATCCGAAACGAGGATCAGTAAAATCGGGGTTACCACCAAAACTGATTGAAGGTGTGAAAACATGCCTTATCTTCTGCAATTTTCCTATCTTAAAGAGTGGTTCATAAAAACCGTACAACTTAGTTTGAAAACTTACACTATAGTTAAAATCATACGAGCGGTGAAAACCATAAGTCGTGTCCTGCGGAAGATGACTGTTTCGGGTCGGATCCCATTGTTGACTGATAGATCGGGTATACCATCTTTCGTTGTAGTTAAACGAGGGTGTTACGTTTAAATTATTTAATATATTAAAAGTAGCAGATGTTTGCAACCTATGCTGCATAGCATTACGCCAGTCTTTTATTAGGTTAGATTTGAATAGCAAATAATCTTTGGTAGTAATACTGTTTCTCAATTCACCACCATAACTCAAAGAGATTTTTTCGTACCATTTTTCGCTACCTATTGCATCCTTTCTTTTGAATGGAAAAATACGGCTCATTGTTACCGTAAGGCTAGGCAAAGTGAGCGAGGTAGTAGTGTCTCGGGCAATCTGGTTGGCTGTGGCATTCAGAGACAAGGAGAATGGTGAGTTCGGAAAACGTTGAGATAGGTTTATGCTCGAACCCCTTGTATTGTCTGTTCCCGTAGGACCATAAAGAGCATCTAAACTATTGGTATTATAAGAAGACGTTCGGTAATTGACACTCGCAGAAAGTGTTCTGTACATGTTCGATTTGGGATCTTGCGAGTGTTGCCAGTTTAGTGATAGGTCTTTAGACTCGGTAAATGTTCCCGGAATATCTTTATCTCCCCGCTTTGTGTCTAAATAGTTTATATCGAACGAGCCGCTGTACTTGTAGCGTTTCTTATAAGATGATTTTGCGGCAAGTCCCCAAGAGCCTTTAGTATATATGTCTCCCGTTACTGCCAGATCGATGTTGTCATTAATCGCAAAGTAATACCCACCATGACGCAGGTTAAATCCAAGATCCAAATCATCGCCATAAGATGGCATAATAATTCCTGAAGAGTATTTTTCGCTGAATGGAAAAAATCCAAAAGGTATTGCCAAGGGTAAGGGTAGTCCTTCGATAACTAAATAGGCAGGTCCTGCTACCACATTTTTTTTAGGGCGAACTTTTCCTTTGGTCAAAGCCATATAAAAGTGAGGGTGCTCGTGATCGTCGCAGGTAGTGTATTTTGCATCAGAAATAAAGAAGGTGTCATCGGCATTTTTTTTAGCCTTGTCTGCTACAATATAGCCGTCGCTTTGCTCGGTGATAACGTTGCGGATATATCCTTTCTTGGTTTTGAAATTATAACTTACCTTTTTCATCTCGTATTCTCCGGCATTGTCTTTGAATACGGGAAAACCAAACTCTTTTCCGATCGAATCTAATCCGTAGCTGGCATGTACAATACTGCTGTCCATGCTCATAGATATTTTTTCGCCCTTAATGCTCATCGTTTGATAATCGACTTTACTATCACCGTACAAATACCCCATATTGCCTGATGTAAACAAAAAAATGACAGAGTCGTTGCCTGAATAATCTACGGGAGCATCTAATGAGGCTTTTTTCTTTTTTGTGGAGTCTTGTGCGAGTGAATCGATCGGTGGAAGGTGCAACGAATCGGTCGTTCGGACATGACCCGATGCTACCGAATCCTGTAAGAACGAGATACTAGAGTTACCTCCTATTTGCCGATGTAATTGAGCTCCCCAAAAAGGGAACGAAAACAAGACAAACAGAAAAGTATATATACAGAAATGAGTTTTCTTCATCAAAAAGGATTCGACCTAATAATTCAAACTGCAAAACTAAGCATTTAATAAAAAAGGAGATGCAAAAAAAACGAAAATATACGTCTATTAAGTATCGTTAAGGAAGAAAAAGCTAATTTTTTTGATATTATTGGGGTTGTTTCTCAAATTATATACACTCTAAAAGAAAAGAGTATTTTTATCAGTATAGTTTTTTTATATTTTTATTATCAGAAAGTGTTCTTAATTCATTAGAAATAAGTATTATCTTAAAAAAGAAGCTCTTCTTCTAGTGTTGAGTCTCTTAAAATTGGTTCATTAACATAATACTTCAATAACTGGTGTATTAATTCTATAATACAAAATCAATTAAAAATGCTAACATAGTCCCCGTCAGATTGAACTTTCTCCATTAATACAGTAGATACATCTATCATAATAAAGTTCTTGGAAGAACAGAGTTTCAATTTATCAAAAGCTCATCAGAAAATTATAGAATTATGACAGATTACGATTTGAATTCTATTCATTTAGAATTAGCAAAGTTTGGGTATAATATAATATGAGTATCCGTTTTGTGACCCATTAAATAATTATTATCTTTATAGTCAAATCAATACGTTTTATCCATGAACTTACTGAATTTTGTAGCAGCTTTTCCGGATGAATTGAGTTGCAAGGTAAAATTTAAAGAATATAGAG
>JAVBJR010001206.1:0-20065 GCA_031546965.1 Dysgonomonas sp. | reverse complement strand
ATCTTTTACATAATACATTCAGCCCCTATTTCATGTACAAGTTTTCTTGGATACACTAATGTTTGCAGAGTTTGTTGCTTCTTAAATATGGGTAAATTTACTAATTAGTATCTTATCTTGTTAACATTACTGCATATTCAGTATGACATTGCCGATATATAATCCTTATTATTAACTACCTATGTAACTTATAAAGTTTAGTTAAATGTGAACTATACTTTATTAGATATTATTCTTATATCAACTGAATATTTCTACAAAAATATGGTCTAACATAATTGTTATTATAGGTACATCTTACATGCATACTCATAATTTTTCATTTAATATAAATATGGTTTACACATTTTACCAATTTCTAATAATGAAGATAGCTATGCTTTTACTGAAATTACATTTTGATAAAGGTTTCCTCTTATATTTTGTGTACATGTGTAAGTAAAATAAAATGATGATGAGAAAACATTGTATTTTCAAAGTGTTTGGAGTACTATTCTGCACATTGGGGTCACTTGGGACATTAGACTTTAATTGAGAATTTGTGCACCTCCATTTGAGTAAAATAAATTCACCATTGTACTGGCAATCCAAATTACCCATTCTCCCTTTTCAAGTGCATACTCTTGTTACAGTGTAAATAGCTGCACAATGAGATACACCCAATGCAGCAACACACACATGCATGCAAATAAATGTACAACTTCTGTGCACAACACCAAATTTGCAACTATAAATAGTCAATGAAGAAAAAATCGATTTCAATGTATATAGCTTTAACTTTAATCGATTTTAAGAGGTGTCTGTCTGTGCATGTGTGAGATTGAAGGGGAAAGTGTGTATAAGAATAACAGGAAAAAGAGGCATATGGGAAATATTTCTCTTACCTGCAGGTGATTGTATAGATGTAAATGAATTGGAGATGGAGTTTGAAGTTTTTTAGAGAAGCAGGAAGAGCAAGAAGAGGATGTTGTTGCTTAAACAGCTGCACATTGCTCTCTGTGGCGTCTTCACAGTCTTCACAGTGGCACTATACTGTCATGCGGATGAGGTCCTTGGGAGTCCTGCAGGCTCGAGGTTTCAGGAACGGTCTATTTTAGAGCACAGAGGGGAGTTTTGCTCACTGCCCATGCGCACAAACAGCATTGCCAACGCCCATTCAAAAGCTATATGGCTTTTTCTCATGCACAACAAACTTATCCCTCATTCTGTGCAGACCTATCTGGATTATCTACCCGATCCGCATCCGCAAATAATTAGTACTAATTAGAACACGTGATTTATTTTTTGGCGTATAGATAGACAGCTGTAATTAGGAAGAGATAATACACTATTTATAGATACTGTATATGGGTTTTTTCTTGGAGTACAGGAATAAAATGGGGAAATTTGCAGGCCCAATCATAAAAAAGATCATTTAATTTATATGACATGGTCAATTAATGTCACACCAAAGTCTATATATAGGAATTAAATATAGAATTGTAATTGAATACCTTGTTATATTACTTAGTTTATATACGTTTGTCGTGAATGGTGTTTGTTTGTGTTTGTTTGTTTGTTTGTTTGTTTGCTTGTTTGCTTGTTTGCATTAACTTTCAGCTCATTTTTACGCAATTTTTACACATCCTAGAGAGCTGAAATTTGGTATGAAGGTCAGTCTCGCGGTATATTACCCCAATCCAATTCGGATTATACGCATTTTAGAGGCCAGATGCGTGAGATTTTATAGCTCGCAAATATCGAAGCGCGGGGAGCTTCATGGGTTGTTTTCACTGCACAGCATCGGCAGTGACGGCGCTTGTGGCAACGAACTTTAAAAACTCAAATTCATAATTTACGCTCGTGTCGATTTATAAATAAACTTAGTACCCAAAAAACTTAGTTTTTTTACGGCTTGTTTTAGTAATTTTAGTGATGGAAAAGGGAATTAATTTCAGCTTGTTTTGTACCTATGGTTTTATAATTTTAATGAAACAATTTGTTGTAACTGATGTAACTGATGTTAATTGCATGGCATTAGTTGAAGAAGAATATTACAGACACAATGATACATGTTTCATGAATATTGTTTGTTGTTGTTGTGAACTGATTTTCGATTTTGTGAGCCGTTTGTAAATTCCCAAAAAACAACAAAACTGGAAATTTAAAGCAAAAACAACGCACTCTTTTCAATATTATCAATTATTTATGAACTGTTTTCCAATGAATAATGTAAGATATCATGTTCTTGTATTATTTTCTGTGTTTTGTGAATCCGTTTTTCTCAGAATTGACAGACAAAAAGCAGTTAAACCGTTTTTCGAGGCTATGTTTCCATCGTTTTCATTGAATTTCTCTAAATATGTATTATTCGTATTATGTATTTAAATCACATCAACTTCGTGGAATATTAAATTAAACAACAAACTTCTCAGCACTTTAAATTTTCTTGACTTGGGGGAATAAACTGTGGATTTTCTGTATGATGTAAGCTAATGAATTCCTATTTACTTTTTCGTGTGGCATTATAAATACTTACGTGTGCTATTTACGTCAACTTTAAATATAGCTTTAATTAGTTTTTTTAATGAATAATTCATCACTTTTTAATTGGATCGCAGCTTTCTCACTTTTTTGGGTAAGAATTTGGGAATTATTTTAGTTGAAATTAATTAATAATGCAGTAGACGTAAAGAGAGAAAGAGAGACCATGTTTCAGCCTTGGTATGCTGGCATATACCATATATATACGTATATACACATACACTTTATACGGAAATTAATTCATTTTGTAATATTTCTTTTCTTTGGACGGTTGGTGCGATTTTTCTTGAAGTTGGTTGGAAACAATTTGCGAGTCGCAGCTGTGCCATTTGTTGCAAGTTAACCGATAGGTCAAATGCGATACGAGTTTCTCTCTCTCTTTTTCAAGTTTTATATGTACTTTGTTGGGTATGTGACAGCTTTATTAAACGGTTACGAGAATAGTTGTGTGCATTTTTTCACATTTTAGTAATTATGTTTACGGGGCGTTGGCAAATTGCTGGATTAAGTCGGCGCACAAAACCCACTTAAAAATGCCAAGACTAACTTTAAAAGCGGCTCTAAAACGTGCAAATGCAATAATCTTAATTGTTATGGACTTTCCAAGCAAGGTTGCACATCGTACTGATGTCAGATAAACAACATTCTCAGTGAAATATTTTCCTAATTCAGGTATGGCGCATAATTTGTGTTTCCTATTAACATTGATCGATTTAATTAAAGATGCTTGTAATTTTCCTCTATATATCTTTTAAAAGTTATAACAGATGCAATTAAAATTTATCATTACTTGCTTATTGCAATGATTTCATTGCTTACAAAGATAAACATTATGATTTTTATGTAAATTATATACTAATTATAATGCAGTGAAAAGAATGGTGTAGGTGAGTTAAGTTAGAATTATTTCTAAAAAAGTCTATTCTGAAATGTTCCCAAATCAAATGTATACATGGTGAACCTCGCTTACAGACAACTCGAAGAAACCGGGGGTTTTGGTTTCCTTGTTTTCCTATAGCCGAAGTTGCGTGTATAGAAGAGCCTCTCTTATAAGAAACTTGAATTTCGTTAAGAAATCTGTAACATGGTTAGTAACTTAAATTGCTATGTTGAATCCCATGCAACTATGCCACGTACATTTCTACCTCCTGTAGTCAATGTCTACTCTTTTAGAGTTGACAATATCAGGGGTATAAAAATATATTTTAAGGGGAAAATCAGTTGCTAGTAACAGAGGTTTCCATTATCCAAGTTTACTGAAATCGAGGTGATTTGTATTGAAAATCCTATTCTGATGGCAGGACCTTGGAGTTTGTTGATAATAGTCGAAGTTTGCTATTGTCCGAGTTGATTATAAACGAGGTTCACTGTATTTAAAAAAGTGTGTTAACGTTATCCCACATTCAAGAGTGAATAGCATCTTTGGAACCACTTCATTTAGAACCCTATAGTTACAATTTGAAAGTTCAAGAGGATGATGAAAATATTCTAATGAAGTCTAATTCATCATATAGATACACCTTAGCTAGACTTAACATTTATTTTTGGACAGGGCCAACTATAGGTGACACCCTGTTCAGAGTGTAGCGTGCATCATAAACGTGCCACACTGAAGCTCAACTCTTATTATTCCGACTACTAGCAGCAATTGCACTGTCAGCTTGACTTCTGTAATTCAATCTTGCACTTATTTAAAAAATCCTGCATGTGTTTCATGCTCAGTGAAATATTTGAGCTGTATAAATCTGGCAACAGTCTGGTTGAAGGTTAATCCGGCTCTAAATTTCTGCTCCGGACGCCGCAGTGCACTCCGCTCCGAAAACGAATTCCATGCAACTGCGTTCATATTGTATTTTTTCGCTTTGCTCATCATTTTCCCAACGTGCAAGCAGATGTATACCTAAATCTGTATATATAAGAACTGATTTTTACACCGTTTCTTGATATCTCATCGTGAAGTGAGCGTAAAATTTTTGCCGTTTAGCGCTGCAAAATCAGATTAGAAACGTTGCGCAGATAGAAAGAAGTATGTGCATGGGGGGAAAAAGGGGGAAAAGGGAGTGGTTGAAAGTAACAGATTTTGTTTTTCTATGTATATATGTTATATGGGTATGTGGTATATGGGGTAGTTTAGAGGAGGAAGGTCTTGGTTTACGACGGTCGTTGTCTTGGCGAGTATCGATTTTGTGGGCACCACCAAGGTGGCAAAACGATGGCCACGCACAGGATTTCTTCATCACACTTTCTTCCCTATATATCCTTATATCTCTATCTCAACCCTATGCCTATGTATCCCCCCCCAAACCCACCCCTTCCCATGTATGTAGACTTTATATCGATCCAAGCAAATGCGCGGTCCACTGGACCCAACGTGTGCTTCCTGTCACCTATCTCTCTTACATGCACATATTATATATATGAAAATACCCCATATACTATATATGTACCTACACAGGGTTGTTGTACCCTAAAATCCTGATTATAACACGCAGTCTTAAGCAGGGAACATACGGTGTAGAGCGAAAGTCCAGCTCTGTATATGTGGAAAATGTGACCGATGAATAGGATACATACATATATGGTACAATATCCACTTGATACCCCGCACAGAACAACAATGTGGATGCTTTCAATGTGATTACTGCCACAATAGATGCAAATCTGCAGACCGTCTTCCCATTTCTGCCAGTGACTGGCAGAAATAGTTATGGTGAGTTTGGCCACAAAACCGGTTTTCAATGTTAAATAACGGTTTTTTCGAAAAAAGATCCGTGAACATAAAAGAACCGCAGCGTATAAAATCGTATTTCAAACTAGTTTTGGTTAGGTTGGGTTAATTAGTTTTGCCTCGGTAACTTATAACGCACTTGTTACGGGAGTTACAACATTGTATGTTGTACCGAGGCAAAGCCAATTAACTTAACCTAACCAAAACTAGTTTGAAATACGTTTTGACACATTGCGGTTCTTTTATGTTCACGGATGTTTTTCGAAAAAAACTGTTATTTAACGGGAAAAACCGATTTTGTGGCCAAACTAACTGTTCTGTCCAAACTCGCTATGCAAGACAGTTTTAATTTGTTACTCCTTGCTGAACTGCATCATAAATTGAAGCACAGCCTCGAAAAACTATCCTGCTACATTTTGACCAAATGAGCAGAATCATATTCCTAAAGTGCAGCCCTGCATCTTTCTGGATATATAGTTAATTGTGCCTGATGATCGCCATGCACTTTATTTGGTTAAAACGTGTTAATTGTAAGTCCTGGATGATTTACAGAATAATAAATGTCAGGTATGAGAAAAGGAATGTAATTATGGCTTTTTAGGTTTTTATTATTCATGATGTTATTTTCCAAAGAATAACTGAAAGTGTAGAGCGTGTTTTTATTATTATTTGATTTTTCGTGTGCAGTTATTGTTTTTGCTCTTTTCTCAGAAAGCCAAAACGCAATTGAATGATTTTTCAGTGCTGTGCTTAATTAAATTAACGTATTTCAATGACAGTATAGGGCATGGGACGCAGCTTATTAAGAAATATTATTGTACATTATCACCACCAGAGGGAAATTAATAAATGAAAAAATACTGACTTTGTGAAATTACTTTAAACATAGAAGCAAATCTTTGGCTGCATGTACAGAATGAATGAAGGGAAAACGAAATGTCCCAGCTGACGTTATATTATATTATAAGTCTCTTGCCATCCATTGAGGTGAAACAGTAATTTAAACAGCGAAATCGTTAACGACATGCTTGTAATTTTCCATAATTTTCCTAGTTGTACATGTGTTTGCCTCGCAATTAAAGCCACTTCATGTGGTTTTCAAATGAACCATTCCTGTAATTTATTCGACAGGATGTAGGTCAAAATTAAATTCAATAACTAAACAAACTAAACTATATTGCACTATACTGTACTATTACAGAGATAAAAAGACTGATTTCCAGGGAAATGAACACTTAATTTCCGGTTTAATTTAAGAAATTAATGGATTATGTTTGTAAATTTCAATTAATTGAATTGACATTTCGATTTCAAGTCAACTGGACAGTTGTGTTATTTAATATTAAGTTTAGTTTTCCACTTTTGCTTTCCCCTGAATAATATAAATTGTTATTATATAGTATTAAAAATACCAACATTAATCAATTTATATTAATTTACATGTTTAGAAGAGAGAAATAAAATGTTATGTATTTCATAAATGGAGACAGAGGGACTTATAAAGTGTTTCATGTTTTAAATTGTAAAGGTTTTGCTGGTTGTTGGATATGGGCCTAGGGGCTCTTGTGCACTAACATCTACACCATGTTGGTGTTGTGAATAATGCACACACCATGCTTGGAGTAGTCCTATAATGGCTCACTGTTCTTTCACTTACTTATTTTCCTCTTATTCCCCTCAGTGGTGCCTACTTGCTGATGCACCCACACATCTCTTGAGGAAAGTGACCTTTCTTGTTGGGGCCTAAGTTAGTAGTTGAGATTCGACTTTGCGTTCTGAAAGCAGGTCTCTTAACTCCCTTAGGTCACAGAAGGCCAAAAGTTTATACAAAGATGTTGATCTCCACTTGTATAAATAGTTTTCTGATCCAAGCTTTTTTCTTTAGTCGACTTGTGGGCCTCAAACAGGCAACTATAGCAGTTGCCACCAGAGTTGAAACTCCCCGTGCAGATATTATGACGTATGATACTCTCTAAACAGGGTCACACCTGATCGACCCAGACCAGGAATCGTACCCTGTTATGAGAGTAGCATACGTCATAACCTCAGCATGTGGAGTGTCAACTCTCGTGGCGCCTGTCATGCAGTATAACAAACTTGTTCTATATTATACCATTGTTTCTCACATGTGTTATTCTTATGCATTGCCTGGTTATTATTAGCAAATAAATTGAAATTATAATATTAAAATATTAAAGCAAAAGGCGAGTTTATGTAAATCATAAAGAGTAGTTTGTTTTATAAATGTTGTGTTTATGTTTGCATCATGTAACTTTGTGGTAAATGTTGTATCACATGCTGAATAATGGGTGCATGGAAACTCACAGAAAATGTTTATTGGCAATGAAATGCATGAATTTGAACGACATCTGTTGCCATCACATAAAAATTAATGCTGCCTGCCATTGCATTTCTAGGCCCAAAGCTCTGCATTAATTAAGCTTAAAGTTCATAAAGGGTTAAATTTCACTCGTGTTACTCTATGATTAAATACGTCTATCTCGTACACTGGAAACCACAACATAAAGGTCCTGGTAAATCATGTATAATTTTCCAGAATATTTAACAATGTTACCTGTATTTGTTTCCTTGTTAGTATTTTTTGTTTTGAACCTGCATTGAATACAATTTAAATTTATAGTGTAGGATAATATATGAGTAGGTTGTTTCTTATATTTATTCTCACCAGTTTGAAATACCCTATGACCTTAAACTAATTGATAATAGGACCATGTAATGCTGATCCATATAAGTAAACCATTCATTTTCCTTCTGGATTTCAGCACAATGGACGTTTGACCACTTGATGTTTGTCAAATTAATGTTATGTTACTTTTGGGACCTTTCCAATTTTGGTCATTTGGAATACAGTATTATTCTACTGGAATACATAAATTATAAATGAAGTTAATAATATCTCTAAACTCCCTTTTTATAATATATATGTATCATAAAGATGTTGAACACAAAGATTTGGATTATATTAAGATGTAAATGTTGTTAAATTGGTTTGGACTTTTCCAGTGTAAATCTGTCAAACAAAATTATAAAATGACAACATTCAGGAAGGATATATTACTATAGCAAACCATATTGATTTGATATGTAGTGCATTGTAAAAGTATAATGAGATTGAATGCCGGAAATGAAAAATCACCGGACGTGTTAATGTGTTAATTATGTTAATATTTTGATTGATCACATGCTTTATTTATAGTTCATCAGAATGAATTCGTTATTTAGGTTCGTTATTAAAATTGCAGGCAATTAAGCGGAATTCAGTTTGATGCCGTTAAAAATTTACAATTGCCACTGCAAACCGGATAAAATCCAACGTTGCAGGATTATTTATTAACACAACTGTTAAGCCTGTGCATTTTCTCCCTCCTCCTCCTCCTCCTCCCAAAATGTTATATTTATCGTTTCCAATTTGACATGTGAATCGATAATGTCGAATTAAGGGAAAACGAGGTTGGTTTGCAGTGAAATTTGCAGAGTGAGGAAAAGGGAAATAAGGGAGAAAGATAGAAAGGGAAGAAGAAAAGGGAAAAATCTGAAACTCAGACACGCAAACATGCGTGAAATTTCGTTTGGGCCAAGACTGAAAACCTCTTGGGAATTTTCTTACCATCTTCCACTGAGAAATGACGAAAGCAAAAAGGAAAGTCTATTTTATAATAGCATTGTGTTTAACATTCAAAGTGTGTGCCAACGGGCTGATTGTCGAGAGCGTTTGAATAATAAAAGCCCTATATGTACTTTATTTTCTTTTATCCTTCCAATACTAACATCTACACTATCCACAGAATATTGGCATCTGTATGCTTACAAAATGGCCGCCAAACTTTTCCACCAACTTACCATATTTTTCTTTTATTTTCAAACTATATATGTATGCAAATATTCTTTGAAGTTTCCTCCTGCCTGAAGTTTCTTTGGAAATATCAGGAAATGTCATTTAACAAAAAAAGTAAAGTAATTGAATATTATGAGAAAAGGTGCAATTCTTTGAGTATACTGTATAAGTAAATTTAAAGGTGAACTGACAGGGTTTTGTAACACCCCATGATATTCGGACTGGAGAAAGAATGATTAAAATTAAAACTATGAGTTCATTTCTTTTCTTTTTTAAAAATTTATTAAAAGTGTTTTAACATATTAAAGTTAGCGTGTTTTTGGGCCTGTGCAGAGAGGCTAGGCGGGGAAAAATTCTAGTATGGAGAGTTTGTTCCAGCATATGAAGTGGGGAAGCCTCCTGTATATAGGCAATAGGCATTTATCACGTTTTGGTGCAAGTGGCATGCCATACACACTGTCCCGGATGTAAATTTTGACAGTGTGAGGACTTTTGAGGACCTATTTTTATTAAAAAAGCGAATTGTTGGAAAAATTAGAAAAAAAATTGGACATATGCAAATACATGTTGTTAATTAATGCATAGGAAATTTTTCAGAGAAATCTGGTGCAAGAAATTTACCCTGTCAGTTCACCTTTAAGGAAATGGAAATATAAAAATGTCTGGGAATGGGTAAATTACTAAGTCATTATTGGGATTTCATGTATATTCCGAAAATATTAAAATATTCCCCAAATATTGATTTATATTGGTACTTCCAAGAAAGCAAATTTGGTAAATGTAATATTGAAAATACATTAGGTGAGAATCTACGAAAATTACTGAAATCAATAACTGTACCAATTATATATAATTATGAACACAAAAGAATAATTGATGCTTTTCGAAATTATTTCCCAAATGTAAAAAGTTAATCATCAAAGAAGTAAAATAAAAGAATGTAATGAAAATTAGAATACAATTTGTATAAAAATTTAACAAAGACGGTAAATTTTTAAAGCCTCCTACACTTGTATTAATAACCAAAAATATTAATAAAGTCAGGCATCTTATTTTGTAACAATGCTTACAATTTATCTACGTAATTCCCTTGCTAACATGTTTATGATTACCACTTAATACCAAAGATCTCCGTCTAATCAAGGTTCTAATGATGACATTATTTATTCATGTGGCCATCTAGAATATGGTTTTGTGAAAATCTGACTTAATGATAAATCATTTTTCCTGGTTTTTGAAACTTCAAAAGATAGCTTTGGAGAACGTTTATTTGGGAGATTAAACCAAGGTTAAGACTGGAATTAATGCAAAGCTAATTATGCTACTTTGCATTAATTCCTGACTTTAACTTGACGTTGACTAATCTTTTCAAGTTGGACTTTTTCCATACTGTCCTTCAACATTTAATTAAAAAACAGCTCAAAATAGCAATGCACGCCTGAAAAATCAATAGGTGAGATGTCATTTGAAATTGTTCAGCTTTTTTATATTACATACTCTCCAAAAAATCAAATTAAAAATCTGCATCTGTATACATGCAGGGCTCACATTACCATGATTTCTCGTGCAAGTACCATCTATTTCTGAAGGAATTTTGCATACGGGCTACCTAGTATAGATACAAGATAGTCTGTTTCCGGATTTTTCCGCCACAGGGGGATTCTCTTTGCTGTTTCCGGACATACGTCCACCCTGCAACGAGGATATTTCCGGTTGTGTGCTGTGTGTGTGTGTGTGTGTGTGTGTGCACCCACCTAGCCTCAGTTCATGCTTTCGGATGGGGATTTGCTGGAGGCAGCATGATGTACTTGTCCCAGAGTCGAGCATATAGTATTGTAGAAAGGGTAGCTGTTTGCGTTGGCTTCACTGCCAGAGGGTCGCTTTTAGGCTTGGCTTCTCCGCACAGCAACTGCGCACTCTTCACATTGTTATTTTTTTGTCGTTTGCTCTGAAGACAGTGAATTGACTATTTGGGCAAATGTATATACTATGTATACTATGCTTTGTTGATATGACGGACAAAGGTATTGTTCACTGAACTATAATACATAACTTCGATTAAATTTGATAATTCAAACTGCATTGTTTCTGAAAATTTCCAAATTTCCCACTCCCCTGCGGTAAAATATTTGAAGCAGTATAAAGTACGGCTATAATTCAAAATAGACTGCAGTTTGAGTGTGGCATAAAAGTAAATGTCATTTTACCGTGTTGCAAAATTGAGATTTACAGCAGTTTCTTTAAAAGGCAGGATCTTATTATTATGCGATTATTTTTGTGTATTTCATGGGCGTAAATTACGAACCAATCATGATTCCATATGTGATGTACTGTATGTAAATACTATAAGGAAAATGATCATATACAAAGATAAATAAGTAGTAAGTAAGTAAGTAGTACCTTGGGGTTTTTTGAATGGGATGAAGAAATACCTCCAAATAAATTACTTTAAATAATTTACATTTTACACCCAATTCAAATTTTAAATAATGTACAGCTCCAATAACTGATCTTTGGCAATCAATACACATTATTCTCTAGCCTATGCTAATTGACATTTTCAGTAGCACCGCCCTTTTCCAATATGGAAGCCTTAGTTGGTATAAAGCTGCAAACTGGTTACCAGAAAACCAGTTTGCCCTCTTGATCCCAACTAAAGACGTCATTTTTAATGGTTTTTTTTTTCTTCAGCCAATGGCTGCTTTCTGAAAAAGGTTAATTGTGATGACTGGAATGATAACTGGAATGATGGCATCAATGAAACTATAAATGAAAATGAATTTAGAACCATAGAAGATTTAAGAAAATATTCAGTTAATTTCCTGGGATTGTAATAATTCATTAGCCTTATTTTTATATAGTACTATATCTGTTTCATTGGATAGTAATGTCAAGAGTTTCTTTTCCTTTGGGCATTTGCCCCGCAAAATATCTATTAGTAATTTTTGGACAAAGTAACATTATCTTGAACATTATCTGATGATTGGAGAAAATCGTTTTGTCAGTCACCTCCTTTATGTGCTGATATCTTGAACATCCCTCCTCTTTTGTCCTCTCTGTAACTTGACCCTCTAGCTCCTGTATTTTTCTTGTTTGCCATTTTCCTGACATGTAATACGAGGACTTTCGCTTTTTCCTGTTCTTTTTATTGTTTACTCCCTCGTTTCGGGTAACTTATTGACCAAAATCAAATTGCCATTTCCCGTTCACATCCACATCCACATGAACAAACCATATGGTACTATCTCCATCCTCCTTCTCTTATTTTATCCTTGTTTCCCCTATTTATTGTTTTCCATTCTTTGTGTATTGTACTCTTCAAATACGAACTTATTGCAAGACCAATGCCCATATTGTTTATTCCTATGCATCAATATTGAAATGCATTGCCGGATAAGTTTGCTAAAATCAATCGAGTGTTCTCCATGTCATATGGAAGTCAATATTTGATTCAGTTCCCTTGTGGAGAGATCTGTACATGAGTACGTATTAAACACATGATTGGATTGAGTATAGGCCCTTTATTTACTCGTGCAACTAATAAAACGAACAAAATATTCTGCTTCTGTTTGAGAACTTCATTTTTCATTGAATGGACTGTATAAGACTAACAACCTGCTCTCAAATCCTTAATATAATTTCATATGAATCTAATATCCTCTTTTTTTGAAGTGGACTTTACTTTATTCTCAACGTCATTTTAAGAGATATATTGCAAATTCGTATTGTTTTATTTTGTGCATGGCTGAAAGTTATTCGTTTTTTTCAATACAGGTTGCAATTATACATTGAAATACAGTGTATAGTCAACTTAATTTGTACAAAAATGTTTAAATCACAGTTTATTAAGGTTATATTTATAATTTTAAAAGCTGTTATTTTTGCAAGGAATTGAACGATATCAGAAAACATTAAGTCCGTGAATAATATACAAATGAGTATAAATTACATTCACTTATTTGTGGTGCAGCTATTAACAATTCTAAGAATTATATTTGTTAATTGTTGTGTGTTAAAGGTGAACTGACAGGGTAAATTTCTTGCACCCGATTTCTCTGAAAAATTTCCTATGCATGAACAACATGTATTTGCATATGTCCATTTTTTGCTAATTTTTTCGCCGATTCGTTTTTTAATACAAATTCGCAAATTTACCCTAAAGTAGGTCCTCAAAAGTCCTCATACTGTCAAAATTTACATCCGGGACAGTGCGTATGGCATGCCACTTGCACCAAAACGAGCTAAATGCCTATTGGCTATATACAGGTGGCTTCCCTACTTCGTATGCTGGAACAAACTCTCCATACTAGAATTTTTCCCTTCCTAGCCTCTCTGCACGGGCCCAAAAACTCAAACTTCAATCTGCTAAAACACTTTCAATATTTTTTTAAAAACGAAAAGAAATGAACTCATAGTTTTAATTTTAATCATTCTTTCTACGGTACGAATATCATGGGGTGTTACAAAACCCTGTCAGTTCACCTTTAAAACTTAAAGTGGTGTGATATGACATGAAATGAAAATGTTTGAAGTTGAATAACGAAATTTAATGTTGACATGAACAATTAAAATAATTTACTTTACTGCTTAAATGATTAATTTTATATATTGAAACTGATTATGAACACATACACTGTATCATAAATCCTGGATACATATGTATATATTTTTAATTTGCGAATATAATCAGGATTGAGTAAAATTATTGAAATGAAATGCTAAAATGTTTCTTTCTTTATATATGGGCTGTAAATACTGCATATTTTTTGCTGATGTTTCTCATATATGTATTTCGTTTAGTGGACCATTAAAATTGGGGTCTTATAGAGAGACTCCAATAGTTTTATAGCGTTTTTCGATGTTTTAGATGATTTTAAGATGTATTTCTTTCCTCTCAGGTTCAAGCTCATATGAGCAATATACATTTTGAAAATAACGACGTAATAAAAGTTTCGCATGAATGAGTTTATCAAATAAGATCAGGTTTACGTTTTTCCTCTCTGATTAGCGTGACTTGGAGCTATTTTGTAGGCTTTGCGTGCAATTTGTGTATTGAACGGTATAAACATTGCTCAAATGGAGTCATATCCAGTGAGCAGAAAACGCCCAAGTGATGTGAATTTTTTTCTCTCAAATATATACTACACATTTATATCTTGACTATCGATTCATTGCCATCGTTCAATTTGTTTTTGTGGCCTAAGTGCGAGTGTAAAATTTTTTACTTACCAACTTTGTTTATAGTATATACTATGTTATATGCGGCATGAAATTTACATTTTGTACTTGAGCTTCTCTGACAGCCACTTTTATGTTTTGCTGCCTACATTTTATAATGTCAATATAAAAGGAGGAGGAGGAGGAGTAATTTCCCTTCCTTCCAACGTGTTTTGCATCGTCAATGCTTTCCTGCGGGAAATTAAAACACACCATCATAATTGCACATTAACTATAAACTTTATTATTGTCATTCGATAATACTCTTACCATATGCTCTTTCCATCATATAAAATAACCATTATGTTCCGCTGCTTGTAATGAACGACATAGTTTTATTGTTTACTCCACATTTATTTTAATAAAACTACAATTTCAACTTTTGTGCAACAAGTCACAGTGGAGTTATATTTTTAAAATACATTTATTTAAACTAGTAGTAAATTTTATTGTACGTTTAACATGAAGAAGAAAATAAAATGGCAATTTAATTCAATGTTCATTAAAATGTGACTTATGAGTGATGTTGAGGTGATTTAGATAACTTTGTAATTATAGTGCGTCTCAACTCAAGATGTCACTCATCAACGATTGTCAATAATAAATTTCACATATTATTTAGGTCGAATTTTGAAAACATTATTGTCAATTAACTTTATTAAGTATATTCCATGAACTTTGTACAGTGGAATGGTTCTTTTGGTGTAAGCATTTACCCCATAAAGCAAGAAAATAAGAGGCAATTACTGCAACCTTAAGTTGAGACGCACTATAATAATATTTAGGCTATATTTACTTAGTAGTTCATATTAAAAATATTTTTATTTAAATGAGCAGAAACCTTTTATTGTAACATGGGAAGAAATCTAAATGTCAATGGAAAGCAATGTTCATTTAAAATGTGGTTATCAGTGCATGATGTTGAGATGATTTAGATAACTTTTAATTATATTTAGGCTATATTTTTAGTTAGTTCATTTGTAAAATACATTTATTTAAATAACCAGTGAATTTTATTGTTGTTTCAGTTTATTTCTCACCTAAATTGGTATATAGAAAGTTATTACATATGATTCATATAAATAATAAGATTAATAATAATAATTTCTTGTTACTACAGTTAATTTTATTGTGACATGAAGAAGAAAATAAATAATATCATACCAATGACGAAAGCATTGTTCATTTACAATGTAGAATATGCAATTTGCAAGTCACTGTCAGTAAATGTAATTTTTCATTGGAGAGATGCGCAATGCAGTAAAGCCAACCCAAAAAGCGACCCGATTTCAAAGCACCTTTTTCCTTATAAAAATGGGTCGTATTTTCATTTCTATTTCCTGCCAAATCTCAAGTATAGTCTATTTTGATTACCTACCTGGATCAATATGAAATGGTTATACGTCTTGAATTTCATGCCACTAAACAAACACATATACATTATTTAAGTTGTGAAATAGTTTTATAGTTTTATCACTTTGGGGTGCAATTTTGTTTTTGTGGGCACGTATTTTTGGGTGTGTGTGTGTGTGTGTGTTTGTGCCCACTTTGCCAACTGGTTGGTGCTCTATATTTTGACGACGTGGATCATAAACACGATATCGCTTACTCAAATTGCAACCTGGCTCTGCGAAAACTTAATGGCATGGATCCAGTTCATGGGTGTTGATACGATTCTTGCGTGAAAACTGCTCACTTTTCTCGCTCTAACTGACACTTCCCGCTCGTAAATACATCTCAATCAGAATAAATTACCTTTTGAATTGCATGCCAAAAATCCCCACATTATCGTTAAGCATTCGCTGCACTTCTTAATATTGATTGAATTTCAAGCCGTTATTAGTATATATAACCTATATAAGTATCCCAGATTGGTGATCTCAGTTGATCACCTTCATGCACAACTCCATTCGCTCAATTCACCTATTTTTAAGCTAACAACCCCTTCTTCTATACTTCTTTTCCTTATATACCCCCCCCCCGCCCTCCCCCACACTCCTCCTAAAGTTTTTCCCCATATTAAACTGTAGGAAATTTTCTCAAGAAAGGAAAGGAGTTACATTAAGAGGCCATCTGTATATGATGTAACCTGAAAAGGGATTTGGCGAGATCCTGACGTTTGGGAGTGATGGTGCTTGACTTCTTATTGCTTTTTCCTTCCTTTACTTTCTTTAAATGCCGTGCGATTTTAATCTGGCGAATGCACAGCATCCAGAAAACTCTGTAAGTTGAGTGGAGAATACGTCGTAAAATGAAGGTGGTTGTGATCCCCCCCCAAAAAACACCCTCAAATATTCCCTCCCCTTATAAACCCAACCTACACATTGAATAATTTTTTTGTCCCCACCACCCTTCCCTGCATTTTATATGAATTCGGGAGATTTAAGGATTGAAGACAGTAAAAACCATTCTCATTTTTTCAGATTTGCATGGATGAATAAGACCTAAGTTTTCTCCATTTTCTTAATTTTGAGATTTGCATATAAAAATGGCGACTTTATGCATGCTGCTGAGCCAGATTCCCGATTTTTTTCCCCTGTTTCAAATTCATTTTTTATATGTTATATGTATGCTAGCTCCCTTATCTGTCTTCTTCCTTGCACCTTATTATATAAGTTGCATCATTTGTGAGAGATGTGAAGCGTTTGAATATATATACTGGGATCGAGTTTTCCTCATGGGATACATTATAATTTAAAGTAGGATGAGATTTGTGAATGTTGCTCTTTAAAACTATTTTTATTTCATAAGTTGTTTTTTAAGTAATAATTTAACAATTAACACCATTACCAAGTTGGACTGTGCTTGGCACTCTTTTCAAATTCAATAATTATATCTGTGTACTATATAACATGCATAACATGAATGCAGTAAAACCTGTGTAGGGTGGAATATATTGGGTGAAATTTTACAACTAATGGTGCTAATAATATCCTTATTAAAAGTCTCTCCAGAAGTTGAAACCTGTTAAATGTGGATGGAAATGAGGAATTTCTGTTCATCTATATAACATAAATAAGAGAAAATTGAATTTGTTTACAGTGGAAAATTGAAAAAATGTGACTTACAAAACACTATAGTTGCAGAAATTACTATTATACTAATTATTTTATAAAACTGTAATAATTTGTAAAACTTAGTTTGTAAACAGTACTGGAAAAGATTGAAAAGAGATAGAAATGCATCAATATATCTTGCTGTCCTGCTATTTTTGATGTAATTTCTGGCACAATGTTTTAGTTTGTATTTCTTTGTATAATAAGATGTATCTGTTCTTTATAGTTTATTAAATTAAATTAATTTCATGTATTTATTGCTTATGTTTTCATACACTTTTTATATTATGGATCTATAAAGTATAGTGCTATTCTATCGAAACCTGTCTATGACGGAACAAGCCGTGAAAAATTAAGTTTTTTGGGTACTAAGTTTATTTATAAATCGACACGAGCGTAAATTATGAATTTGAGTTTTTAAAGTCCGTTGCCACAAGCGCCGTCATTGTCGATGCTGTGCAGTGAAAACAACCCATGAAGCTACCCGCTCTTCGATATTTGCGATCTAAAAACTCGCGCTTCTGGCCTCTAAAATGCGTATAATCCGAATTGGATTGGGGTAATATACCGTGAAACTGACCTTCATACCAAATTTCAGCTCTCTAGGATGGGTAGAAGTTGTGTAAAAATAAGCTGAAAGTTACTGCAAACAAACAAACACACAATCACCATTCATGACAAACGTATATAAACTTAGTAAAAAAATTACTTACAATAGAAAAAAACAACCCTATGCCTTGTTATTCCACCTTAGACAGGATTTATACTGTACTTTATTATAATATACTTTATTATACTGTACTTTATTATACTGTAATAAACATAAGTTTATTTTTTAAATAAATATTGTGAGCAAGTATCTTATTAATATGAGTTACATGACAAAGTGTCTTTGTTTGATTTTGAATTAAGCTGCTTAATAGATGAACTCTTTTTATCCTGGAATATCCAACTTGTGATTTTGCAAGTCACCACCCATTTCTTCTGTTATTTTACTCTTGTTATACTCTTATTATTAAGAATAATAGCCATGCACTTGTTGGCTGATTTGTGACTGCATGAGGTTTAACTTGCATGTCATGGCAACTCTCTAGGTAGGATTAATTTCTCTGGCTGGGCTGACAATTAATATGAAGTAGGCTTTTTATTTTCACTTGATGGTTGATAAAGGGGGGTGGGTGAGCTAGATTTTGTTTTTTTTTTTAAATCTCGTCTTTTGGGATCAGGTTGTAATTGCGATCACGGAAGCGAATGATCAATCAATTTGAACCTGGTGACAACAATAATTGCTCATATATATTAGAGGAATGAATATTGGTGCACGCATCGATGAATTGCGATTTACGACACAATTGTAGTGTATAATCATAACGCACAATATATACGAGAAATTGACATCATCATCAGCAATTTAATCTGTGCAGCAAATTACTGGCTGCTGTTTTCCACCAAATGCTGATAGGCAATATGATACATGCAAGTCGCACTGCAACAGAGCACCCATTTTCAATCCTTATCAATAAATTACATCAAGCTTGTTATGTTCAACGATAACCATCTTTTTTTCGTTTGGTTTCTATACCATATCATGCCATCCTATATACATTTCTGTGTAACATTATTCCGAATTTTGCGCTGACTCATGACATTTAAACATCTGCGCTATATTCACTCACATCGGGTAAATGGGAACTTTTATATTATTATTCATATAAGGTTTACATGCACATGTATATGAGGCTTTTTTGAAGTATAATATCTCTCAGTACAATTTGTATAATGACTGAAACATTATATACGTATACATAATAATAATATGTCACACATATTGATTTAAAACTCTGTCATTTTTTTGGAATTTTTGTACTTTATGTGCTCCTTCCTTTGGTTCACTAATTTCCTCAAATTAAAACAATTAGGCCACCCATTCACTGTTTGGTTTCCCTTCAACTTTGCTCTGTATAGATTCTTATAACGTATTTCTATAGCTATAGTCAAATATTAAAGGTTTATAGCTGAGTTGACACACAAACTGATGTTGTGTAGCAGAGGTTTTTCCTTGTTCTGAATTTAGGTTAGGTTTGACATATATTAAAGGAGAACTGACAGGGTTTTGTAACATACCCTGAAAAGTTCCCAGTTTATAGATATGATGCCTAAAAAACCGTTGATGCCAACGAAAGTTTTGTCAAACTTCGTAAACAAACGTTATTAGCAAATTAGCTTGTTGAATTAGTCACGCCTCGTAGGTGGTTTGGCAAGCTAAATGAACGATATGATTGGCACAGTCATTCGAATTTGGGCGTGGTTGGGCGGGAAAAGGCGTGGTAAATTTGCATACTGACCGAGTAGTCCAATAGGAACAAAGTTGGGCATTTTGCGGCCCAGTTGTAACATGGATCATTGCTCAAAAACGGCAGAACCAAAAAAAATTCAAAATAATTGCAGAAAACAGAAGACGGAATCGAACATATTTGCTCATATCTTTTGAACGGCTAATTCGATTTCGAATCTCTTTTCGCCACTGAATTCAGCGAGGTATTTTACATTGGAAAAATGCAGCTTAACAAAAAACCAACAGTAAGTTTTTCTCCAGCAGTGATCATTGGATCTGTCGGAACAGCAGACATCTCAGACGGAATCCAACATATTTGCTCAGTTCCTTTGAACGGCTAATTTGATTTT
>JAVBJR010000281.1:0-3332 GCA_031546965.1 Dysgonomonas sp. | reverse complement strand
AGAGGTGCTTAGTGAAAATGGTCAATTTTCAATGTCCATTTAAAGTTATGTACCAAAAAGGAACAAATCTGAATAAATAGAAGTTTGGGGCTGAATAACTTAGGTTGTGGTTTTACATTTGTCAACGTTGTAACAACATTAGTTCACACATTAATTTAACATTTACAACGAAATTACAACCAATTCACAACGTCCATTAGACAACGTTCTGTCCCAACAAGGAATGAAGCAGAATAAATAAAGTTTAATGCAGAATATAAACTGAAGTTGTGATTTTAAATTTAAAATTTCATTGTCAAAGTTGCAGCAATGTCTGCATTACACCTTATCCCCACCCCCAAATCATTGCAACTGTTTACACCCACGGATATAAAATTTGTAATCAATCTACAACGTCCATTCAACGTTCTACTCCAACAAGGATGTCTACTAAACTTTCATTTCAAAATTCCAGTATTTTCAAGGACATTTATAATTTTTTTTCCAGGACACAAAGTACACAAAGTGAAAGACAGTTATTACATAAAAACCACATTAATCCCTTAAAAACTGATGAATAAGTGGAATGAACCAACACATTTCAAAAGTCTTAATTGGTATTTTGTTCCAAGCAAATTAGACGAGGAACACAAAAATCAATAAACGAAATTATGTAAAGCGTCAAAAATTACTATACATTTTCCAGGATTAAGAAAAAAATTCCAGTATAATTTCAGGATTTCAAGGATTTCCAGTATTATAGACACCCTGAAGCAGAATAAACAGATTAGTATTCTTCCATTTCACACTGCATTTATAACATTTATAATGCATTTTGATTGGATTTGATTTTCGTGTCTACTACTCTTTCATTTGGGTAGTTTGGCCCCAATAAGGAACCAATGAATGAAAGATGGAACCAAGCAGAATAAATAGAATAAACAGTCAAACCTTTTAACGAACATCCTTTTAGAGAAATGTTCACTGTAACGAATGTTTTTAAGAATTTGGTTGACCACCATGTTAAATTGGTACCATATAACGAATTCTTTATAACAAAATTTCCTTTGTAGAGAAGTAATTTTAGTACACCAACGTTTAAAAATGTCCTTTATACTCTGAAATTTGAGGTCAATATCATACTTAATGGGGGGTCACGTGACAACAGACTGCAGGTGGACCAGTATACTTTTCAGATTTCATGGAAAAGGGGATACTAATGGACTTTATCATGTGGCCACTGTTTACCCTTTTTATAAAGTTGTCTAGTGAATTTCATAATGTAACAAATGCAATTAATCAATGAGAACTTTATCTTTGATTGTTTTAATTTATACTTAAAGGTGAACTGACAAGGTTTTGTAACATATCCTGGAAATTGCGCAATTCTATAGAATTGAAGCCAATAAAACGATTGGCGCAAACCAAACTTTGTTTTAAAAATTGTTTAAAGAAGTTACAAGTAGTTAAAGAGTGTGACGCCGTGGCGTCATGGAAGGACGGTGTCACCGCGCCGGTGTCACGGTGTCCTTTTCCGGAAAAAAATTGAATTTTCAGCCAATGAAGCCAAGCGCCTCTGCAGTTTCAGCCAATGGCAGCGCTAATCAATGGCGCTCCAGTGTACGTATCTCACACCCGTACTCCTAAGCGTACTCCTGAAATACGAAACTAAATAATTCATATCTTTGGCAATAACGCTTCAAATGGCCTCAAATTTCGGGACAATGTTCCAAAATTAGCGACAATCCAATGTAATTTTTTCAGGGTATGTTGCAAAACCTGTTCAGTTCACCTTTAATTTGTGGTAGGTAGCCTACAGCATCCTCATGTGTATGACATATGGCAGTAGTATGCAGCATGTAAATTGTAGGTAGAAAAATTGCATTAAAATGGTTAGTATACTGCAGGGTCCCCACCAAATTTCTGAAGTTTATTTCCCTGACATTATCAACATTTTGCACAATTTACCTGACATTCCCTGACACTTTTTGATTCCCCTGACTTAGGGTGCGTTTATGGTTGCAAATAAACAAATCGTATATACGATTTGCAGTTGCGATCTTAAATCCAAATTGTATTGTACTGTGCAAGCTGCAAACCGTACTTGCAAAATGCGTTTATGATCGACGTTCGATTTCATGTATTTTTTCCCGTAGTACATTGCGGTTTTTGCGATTCGCTTTCGAAATCGGACGTCCGATCTGACATTGGCTGTTACGGAACTCGCCTAGGATCTCGGACTCGTAAATTCGAAAAGTAGGCGTGGCGCTCGCTGAAGCCCCGCCTACTGTACGATTCGTACGTACGATCGCACAAATTTTGCAACCATAAACGCGCCCTTACTGTTGTCGCAAATACAGGTAGGCAGAGATCAGCTAGGGGAACCATAATACGAAGGTAGTAGACATGTTGCTGGAGTGTAGACTCTACCATTTGGTTTTGCTATTTTATGCTGTAACCATTGTTTGTTAAAGACAGAATGACATTAATTTATTGGGAAATATGTTTGGATGTTTGGAGCAAGATTTACATACAAACAATATTAGCAAAAATTTGTTGGGGGGGGGGTCATACAATTGCATGTCAAATAAACCAGAGAGTTCACCGCACTACCTCAGATATTACTCATGTGTTTTATACAGTACAATACAATATGTCGGGCAACAACAGGCTCTTGGCCCAACTAGGTTGCCCCTGTCAAGTACCTATACAATGAATCACTTCTGGCAATCTGTGTTGATTCGTGGAAGTTCAATCGCAAGCTCTTCAAGAATTATGAAATATTTTGATGTATTTTCGAAATATTCAAGTTTGATAGTCATAATATGGAGTAATGAAGCATAGTATAACATCTTTAATTTCTCAAAAATAGCCCATATTACATAAATGGTGTAATTTATCAGAGTAATAATTTTATGTGCAAATAAGTTTTTGTACTAAATAATAATGTGCAAGTATATAATGTTATCAAGCCACACATTAAGCAATATGTTGTCTTCGGCAGATTCTTCACCTTCTACCTCAACGCTGTAGATTGCAGCTGCGGATGAATGAACACAATTCTTTGGTTAGGTCAATGTCCAAGGATTAGATAAATCAATGTCAAAAGAATACTCCTCCGCGCCATATTATTAGAATAAATTTGTTTTGCAGATGAAAGTTGATTTTATTGTCAAATTATACAAGTACACAGATATCACAGCTAGGATATCTATACATAGAAATAAACTACACATTTTGAGGATTTCTTTGGTATATACAACACTCGTAAAATTCAACTTTGTTAATGCGTAGCAACAAATTTCGTTAAGACAAAATATTAGAATAATGAAATTGGCAACAACTAACAACTA
>JAVBJR010000879.1:0-2782 GCA_031546965.1 Dysgonomonas sp. | reverse complement strand
TTTATGGTGTTGAGCTGGTTTCACTATCGTATCTGATAAAGTAAATAATGACAGAGATAATTCAAACAAATTGTGATTTTCAATCCAAACTGGGCCAAGTTGATTTAACTTGATTGTGAGTGGGACATTAGATAACTGTATATAAAGCACAATTTAATTTTTAATAATTATGTATATATACAACCACAACGAAAAATTAATCAAGTTACTCTAGGTTAATTTTTGAGGTATTGAATGTGAATAAAACTTATAGAAAACTATTTTATAAGTAAATAAATGATAAATTAGAATGAAAGTAACAGCAATAGTGAGATATTTTGTGATAATGTGATGTACAATGAAGTCATTTTTATTATGTCTATTCAAATAATAATTAATACATGGTGTCTACTGTGATTGAATTCCTGGAATGTAGTAGATCCCCTGCATGACTTTTGCATTACCTCTTGGCTATATATATATATATACCACCATTGTTTTTCCTTAATTAAAAAATGCGACGGAAAATATAAGTATGTACATAATGTCTTCCAAATATGGCTGCCATGATAGTTTTTTCTTTTTCTTTTCATGGTTCAAGTATTTTGAACCTGTTGAAATGGTGGATGAATAACTAAGTGAGACTCTACAGGGTAACGAGAATAAAATGAAAAGTAAGCAGGGTGGTTGTTGACTTTTTATGCCACAGAGTCCAGTGATTTTTCTCTCTCTTTTTTGACTTTTCCACAAAGCTGTTGCCATCTTTTTTTCTGCCATTACACTGCACACAGCTATAGATTTCAAACAAGTTAGCTGTTGTTAGATGATCCTACTTATAAATCTGTTGCTGTGTTTAGCATTTGGCCATGCAGAATGCGTTGTAACTGTTGATACATACTTGCAAAGTGTTTGCAGATGTACCATCTAGTGTAAATATTAAATTTATGGAAAATGCCAGGTCCAGCTATCGGGAAACATGTTTACAAGTGGATGCTTTATGTCAACCATTTTGTTGAACATTCTCATCTATGTGGAATGGGATTTTGCAAATTTTAAAGGACGAAAACAAATGGAGAAAAAACAACTTGACATGATGTCGTTTAAATAACTTTCAAGACAATTACTGCTGCATGCATGCTTCAAATTTTAAGTACATTGTTATTCATTAATATGTAGGTACCTTAACATTTTATTAACATGGATGTTTGAATCGTTAAATTTTAATTGCAGTTGTGTTCGATTTGAACACATGTATTTTGCACATGTATGAGTTAATGAAGTGCATTGATTTTACTTAATTGATCCGTTTAATTTATTACAGAATTTAATATGAAGTAAATTTATATTGCTCAATAACATTAGCACTTGATTGATGTGAAACCGATCCAAAACGATCCTTTTCCGACGTGTTGCAATTAAGTGGAATTCAAGTGCTGCATTCATAAAAGTATTCTATATAGTAATGGGTTATTAATATTGGTAAACTCTGTAGTATTTGCGGAAAGCAAAATGTATACTGAATACATGTTTGCGTCTGTGCTGTTGAGGAGGAAATCGATATTAGAGGAACTGCGTGCGTTTGTTGTTTTCGTTGCGATTATCGATTGAAGCACATCACAACAATTTAAGTGAGATTGACTTTGTTATCCTCCTGTGAAGGTGATAAAAGAGAAAACCCGCAAGGCATTGGCTCTATTACATTTTTTGTGCATTTTAATCTCGTTTTAAAATCACTAACTAGGCATTAAGGCGTACAATATTGATAAAATCAGCAAAACCAATTTATAAGTAGTAGTAATATTAGTTTGGATTTTTAACCTAATCAACTAAGGTCCAATCAAACTTACAATCATATTTTCATAAAATTGTATACTGTGATTTTTGTTAACATTATATTGGTTGAAGTTGAATGCAGCCATTGTAATGGCTTTGTTTACAATTGTCATCTGGGTTATTTATAGTCCATAGGTTTTCCGAAGATGTTTCTTGTTTTTTTATGTCAGATGGCCCTCCAAAATTCTCTCCATAACCACAACTTTGTTTTATAGACCATTTGGGTTTGGTTTGTCAATAATAATTTCTATAATAGTAGATTAAATCGTTAGATTAAATCGTTAGATAATATTATGAGGACTGATTTGTTTTACATTAGAGCAATGATAGTTTATTGTTCATGTTTTGTAAATTATGGTAACTGTGGCCAATAACTGGTGCAAGGAACATGCCCATAACACTGAAACAAATAGCCAGTAGTTAATTTTGTGGGTCTTACATTTGCATTTAGAAGCGACCTATAGACTTAAGTGGAATTCTTACACCATTTATGTGCAATAAAAAGTCCTGACCTTTTAATATAGGGTTGTTTCTATAAAAGTTTTGGGTTGTTTTGCCAACCATGACAATAAAAAGAGAGGAATTTTTAAACAATTGTTTTTTGTTTGGGAATCTTTGTATACATACTTTTACATGTTCGTTGCACCTGCCACAATCATTAGGCCTAAACCACTAAACTCTACATACAATGCTTGTGATATAATAAATACTGACTCAACATATGCACGTGATCTGCTGCCAACTTTGACCTTGTTGATATAAAAATATGATAAGATCACATACAATGTATATTTGAACGTAATTGGCTTTGTGTGTGTATGCAGTGAATTAGAGCCGGCATTTTATTAAAACATAAAATATATTGAGGTCTACGTAAATTGCACAAGAAATTTTGAAATAGCTGAATAGTAGGTGATGTTGTCAGCAGCAGCAAGAGTCTGTAGAATATCGCAAAGTTTCAAAAATAGCA
>JAVBJR010001052.1:0-2599 GCA_031546965.1 Dysgonomonas sp. | reverse complement strand
TTGGGGATTTTTTGGAAATTTTAGAAATTTTTGGATTTTTTGGAAATATTGAAACCATAGACTATAGTCTATTGACATTTTTTTGGAAATTTGGGGATTTTTATGGAAATTTTAGAAATTTTTGTATTTTTTGGAAATTTTTGGATTTTTGGAAATTTTAGAAATTTTTGGATTTTTTAGAAATATGGAAACCATAGACTATAGTCTATTGACATTTTTTGGAAATTTAGGGATTTTTGGAAATTTTAGAAAGTTTTGGATTTTTTTGGAAATATTGAAACCATAGACTATAGTCTATTGACATTTTTTGGAAATTTGAGATTTTTTGGAAATTTTAGAAATTTTTGGATTTTTGGGAATTTTAGAAATTTTTGGATTTTTTGGAAATATTGAAACCATAGACTATAGTCTATTTACATTTTTTGGAAATTTGGGGATTTTTTTGAAATTTTAGACATTTTTGGATTTTTTGGAAATATTGAAACCATAGACTATAGTCTATTGACATTTTTTTGAAATTTGGGGATTTTTTGGAAATTTGGGATTTTTTAAAAATTTGAGGATTTTTTAAAAATTTGAGGGTTTTTTGGAAATTTTAGAAATTTTTGGATTTTTTGGAAAGATTGAAACCATAGACTATAGTCTATTGACATTTTTTTTGGAAATTTGGAGATTTTTTGGAAATTTCGGGATTTTCTGGAAATTTGGGATTTTTGGAAATTTTAGAAATTTTTGGATTTTTTGGAAATATTGAAACCATAGACTATAGTCTATTGACATTTTTTTGAAATTTGGGGATTTTTTGGAAATTTGGGATTTTTTTGGAAATTTTAGAAATTTTTGGATTTTTTGGAAATTTGGGGATTTTTGGAAATTTGAGAAATTTTTGGGTTTTTTAGAAATATGGAAACCATAGACTATAGTCTATTGACATTTTTTGGAAATTTGGATATTTTTTTAAAAATTTGAGGATTTTTTGGAAATTTTAGAAATTTTTGGATTTTTTAGAAATATTGAAACCATAGACTATAGTCTATTGACATTTTTTGGAAATTTGGGATTTTTTGGAAATTTTAGAAATTTTTGGATTTTTGGAAATTTTAGAAATTTTTGGATTTTTTAGAAATATTGAAACCATAGACTATAGTCTATTGACATTTTTTTGGAAATTTGGAGATTTGTTGGAAATTTTGGGATTTTTTGGAAATTTGGGATTTTTGGAAATTTTAGAAATTTTTGGATTTTTTGGAAATTTTAGAAATTTTTGGATTTTTTAGAAATATTGAAACCATAGACTATAGTCTATTGACATTTTGTGGAAATTTGGGGATTTTTTGGAAATTTTAGAAACTTTTGGAAATTTTGGAATTTTTTGGAAATTTGTGATTTTTTGGAAATCTTAGAAATTTGGGGATTTTTTTTTGAAATTTTGGGATTTTTTTGAAATTTGGGGATTTTTTGGGTATTTTGGAATTTTTTGAAAACTTTGGATTTTTTGGAAATTTTGGGATTTTTTTGGAAATTTTGGGATTTTTTGGAAATTTGGGATTTTTTGGAAATTTTGGGATTTTTGTAAATTTTAGAGATTCTGGGATTTTTTTGGAAATTTGGGATTTTTTGGGGATATTTTGAATTTTTTGAAATGTTAGTATTTTTTGGAATTAATCACTCATTGCAGTGTTCTTCAATGACGTCAATTCAGCATCTTGCTCGCCCGCAGCTCCATCGTCTCCAAAGGGCAGATCACGTGGTACTTATATGGAAATGGTCCTCTGCAGACTGCGATTTCACCCACACCTTGCCATTCATTCCACAGCAGCCTCGAAGGGAATCCTTGCACCAATAGTCTTCATAAGATTACATTGCTGCGCCAATATCCTACATTTGAAAGATGACATAGATGAATACCATATATAGCCAGCACTGCCAAGCACAGCAACCTTAAATTCTGACAGCTACTACCTATAAACATTTGGCCGGTTTGAAATCCCCCATTTTGGATGTTACTGTACCGATGACATTCTCTCCTCTTGTTGGAATATACTGGAAAACATTAAAACAATCCAATTCGTCAATATCTTTGTATAATAACGCTTTGAAATCGACCGCTAATGCAAGAATGCGGTTTGAAACGCGGCGGGAAACTAGCGCCGCCCAGCGATCGCATTCGAAAACATAATCGAACACTTACTCTTTTTTTATCGATTATCCTTTTTGCCAAGTATTCCGCATTTGGTGACGATCACTCTTTCTGTATCTCGTCGCAATCCTGAGCCTAAAACAACTTTCTCGCCCTCTTTTAATTCAGAAACAGCATCTCCAAGTATAAAAATGACCGGCATCTCGCGGTTGTGACGTCACAGGCCGTGTTGCCACAAGATGTGAAGCAAACATCGTATTTGTAGTATGATAAAACAGTTCATCGCAGCAAGGATGTGATCGCAGTTGAACCTGTTGAAGGGAACAGGAGTTTTGGGCGCGGCGGTTTGGGCGCGGAGGGTTGGGCGCCGGGGATTGGGCGCCGCGGTATGGGCGTGGCGCTTTGGGCGCTGGGCATTGGGCGCAGCCTGCTTGGGCGCTATGGAATGGGCGTACGGAG
>JAVBJR010000538.1:0-7590 GCA_031546965.1 Dysgonomonas sp. | reverse complement strand
CCATGAACCCCTATTCTGTCGGTATCCACATAAGGTAACGATTTTAGGAAGTCTACACCTGTCATTTGATCTTGCGTTTCTATAACTCCCAATTGACGATGTGTGCTGTTTTCAAAATCGATACCTCTGTTTGAAGTACCTCTATTGTCGATGGTAAACATGACGTAACCTTTTTCAGCCATATAAATATCCCATCCACGAACCTGTCCCATCCACGAATTATCAACTAATTGTGAGTGTGGACCTCCGTATACATAAATGATTGTGGGATATTTTTTCGACGGATCGTAGTTAAGAGGTTTTACCAAGCGATAATACAAGTCGGTTTTGCCATCGTTGGCTTTTATCGAGCCAATAACAATTTCGGGCATTGCAATTTTGGTATATGGATCTTTAGCTGCGAAGAAAGTATAGCTTTTGTTCGATTTTGTTTCGGTAATAGCCACTTTTCCAGGATTTTGTTGCGAAGTATACTGATCGAAGATATATTTTCCCGAAGGACTTAACTTCGCAGAATGCGTACCTTCTTCTTTCGATAATTGGGTACGTTTACCACTTTTCAAGTTAAGTTGATATATATGCTTTTCGATGGGAGATACTTCTGTTGAAATATAGTATAAGTTGCTGCCTGTTTCGTCAAAACCCAGTACCTCGGTAATATCCCAGTTGCCCGATGTTAATTGCTTTTTCAATTTTCCGTTTACATCGTATTGATAGAGATGATTGTGTCCGTCTCTTTTACTTTGCCATAAGAATGATTGCGGATCGTTCTTTAAAAATAATACAGGGTTTTCGGGTTCTACATATTTAGAATGGATTTCGGTAAACAACGTAGCATCCAATTTCCCTGATAGGGCATCGTAACGAGTAAGTTTGCAAGTATCTTGTCCTCTGTTTAATTCTGCGAGGTAGATATATTTTTCGTCGGGACTCCAAGCAATATTGGTTAAGTATTTTTCTTTGGGTGTTCCTGTATTTAAGAATGTTGTTTTTTGTGTTTCAGGGTTAAAGATGCCAATAGTTACCTGATGGCTTTTCATTCCAGCCATCGGATATTTGGTGTTTTTTAATTCTGCTACCCGTGCCGAAATATCTACAAGAGGGTAATCTGTTACCATGGTTTCGTCCATTCGATAAAAGGCAAGCAGTTTTCCCGAAGGTGACCAAAAAGTACCTTTTTTGATTCCAAATTCGTTACGATGTACTGCTTGTCCGTTTACAATACCTTTGTCGGAATCTGTTGTAACGGTTATTTCTTGACCTGCTTGTGTAACATACAGGTTATTATCTTTGGTATAAGCAAAGGCTTTGCTTACTTTCGAAAAATCTTGATTCGCAACTTCTTTCGGAAGATTATAGGCAGCTGCAATTTTTTTGTTTTCTATATCATATAAAAAACTCTCTGAACCATTGTTTAATAAAACCATTTTCTCTCCGCCATACGGGAAGTTTACCACCGCCAATGATTTCACCGTACCTTTGCCATTGGCTTCCAAGCCCGAATTGATTGTCTTTTTATCGACCAAAAGATAATCCTTTTCTTTGTCGGATTTTCCGGCGACCATTATAGAGTCTCCTTTTACATATATGGGGGTATCGCCCCACCATTGTAAATTTTGAGGGAGCGATATTCGGTATTTAGCATACGAGTTGCCTCCCGGAATAAGGTCTTCTAAACTAAGTGGTACGGATGTGTCTTGTGCCATTGATATGAACGATGATAATGTACAAATAGAGAAAAAACAGCCTCTTAAAAACTTCATAGTTGCATTTTATTTTTTAATAAAGAACAAATATACTTATTATACTATATGAACACGCATCAATAAAAAACTTTTAAATAAACAAAAAACGAATATTTTTTGTTAAAAACAATGAAAATATGCAATAATGATTTAAATGTAAATGCTATCTTTGTGTCAAACTAATTGAAATAATAATCAGAGGTAAAATAGGTGTAATATTTATACTTATTATATACACAAAAAAGCGAAGAGAGTGAAAGCGTTGAAAATTTATCATATAGCAATAAAAAGATTCATTATATTTAGTCTTATTTTGCTTGCTGTTGTCGGTTGTACAAACAAGTCTGACAATAATTTTTCTGTAGAAGGTAAATTAGAAAACTTGTCGGTTTCCAGTATTTATGCAGTAAAGAAGATTTCACAAGATTCGATGTCCATCGATACGATTAAAGTAGATAAAGGAGGTACCTTTACATATAAAGGTCATATAGAAGCTCAGACTCTCGTATCTCTATTTACAGGAGAGGGTTTGAAACCTGTAACTTTTTTTCTGGAACCCGATTATAAAGTGAATATCAAGGGTAATGCTTTGGAAGCAGACCTAGTAGAAGTAAAAGGCGGAAGGGTGAATGATGACTTAAACGACTTTAAAATAAAGAATACAACCATATTGCAATCGAGATATCGCATACTGGCTAAAAATGAGAGTATGGATGTCTCGGAACTCAAAAATGTAAATTTTCAATTGGCAAGATGTGTTCGGGAATACACTGAAACTAATCCGGCTAAAATAGCATCAGTTATATTGATGAACGAATATTCGATTAATAATATCTCTGTTGAATTACTAGGGAATGATATTAATCTCTTGAAAGGAGAAGCCCTTAACTTCTTTCTCACAGCTTCTCTAAAAGAATATTATGAAAGGGTTAAGATGTCTATAATTGGTTCTGTGGCGCCCGATATTACTTTAAAAAGTACACGAGGCAAAACTGTTAACCTCAAAGATTATAAAGGAAAAAGAGTTTTGTTGATTTTTGATTTAAAGGATGCTCCCTCTAATGAAGCACGTTTCAACTTAATGAAAGAATCTCAAAAGACACTGAAAGGTAAGGTGGAATTTCTAGCCATTGTAATTGATGAAAACGAAAAATCGCCCGATCCTAAAATTGTAGAGATCGCCAATGCCTTAGATTTTACTGTGCTTTTAGACGGCAGAAAATGGAACTCACAAGCCGTAAAAAAATACAATGTAACCGAAGCTCCATATATGATTCTTATTTCTCCGGATGGGGTGATCGAAGACCGAAACCTGTCTTTCGAGAGTGTAGTTGAAAAATACAAAGAAGATAAAGAAAAAGAATAGCCAAGAAGGAGGGATTTAACAAATCTCTCTTTTTTTATTCTATATTTGTTGTGTGAGTTCTAAGTACTCAAAAAAAAATATTAGATCTATTACGCATAATACAAAAGAATGCTAGTAAAAGTTTTCGGTGCAGCAGTACAAGGTGTTGATGCCACGCAAATAACGATAGAAGTAAACTGCTCGAAAGGCATAAAATTTATGCTGGTCGGGCTTCCCGATGCTTCGGTTAAAGAAAGCCATGAGCGTATTATTTCGGCGTTGCAAATCAACGGATATAAATTTCCCCGACAACAAGTTGTTATCAACATGTCTCCTGCCGACATAAAGAAGGAAGGTTCGGCATACGATTTACCTTTGGCTATAGGTATTATGGCTGCTTCCGAAAGTCTTAAGATCGACAAGCTGGAAGAGTATATGTTGATGGGCGAATTGTCTTTAGATGGTTCTATTCTACCCATAAAAGGAGCTTTATCTATTGCTATCAAGGCTCGCGAACTTGGTTTTAAAGGGCTGATAGTGCCGAAGAAAAATGCAAGGGAAGCGGGGGTCGTTAATAATCTGGAAGTGTACGGTGTCGAAAATATAACCGAAGTAGTCAACTTTTATAATGACGAAGGTAAACTGGAGCCTCTTGTTATAGATACACGAGCCGAATTTTTGAATAATAATCAGAGTTTTGAGTTTAATTTTTCGGACGTAAAAGGTCAAGAAAATGTAAAGCGGGCAATAGAAGTTGCCGCTGCCGGAGGTCATAACATTATTATGGTAGGTCCTCCCGGAGCCGGAAAATCGATGATGGCAAAACGCATACCCACCATCCTTCCACCTTTTACCATGCACGAGGCTTTGGAAACAACCAAGATACACAGTGTTGCAGGTAAAATAGGCACCGATACCTCTTTGATGTGTATACGCCCTTTTCGGTCGCCGCACCACACCATATCCGATGTGGCAATGGTAGGTGGAGGTGCTTATCCTCAACCGGGTGAGATAAGTTTGGCGCACAATGGGGTGTTATTCTTAGATGAGTTACCTGAGTTCAATAGAAGTGTACTCGAAGTATTGCGTCAGCCTTTAGAAGACAGGGCAATATCTATCTCCCGTTCTAAATTTTCGGTTGAATATCCGGCAAGTTTTATGTTGGTGTCTTCTATGAATCCATGCCCATGCGGATATTTTAATCACCCCGAAAAGCAATGTGTTTGTTCTCAAGGGGTCGTACAAAAATATTTGAATAAGATATCGGGTCCATTGCTCGATCGAATTGATATTCAGATAGAAATAGTGCCTGTTCCTTTCGAAAAAATATCAAGTGCAACCATAGCCGAAGATAGTTTTGCCATCAGAGAAAGGGTTATCAAAGCCCGTGAGGTTCAGGCTAAACGTTTCAAAGATCAAGACTCTATTCATTGTAATGCTCAGATGACATCTAAATTGATGCGTAAATATGCAACTCCTGATGAGGACGGTTTGCAATTGTTAAAAACGGCAATGAATCGTTTCAATTTGTCGGCTCGCGCCTATGATCGTATTCTCAAAGTAGCACGCACTATTGCCGATCTTGATAATTCGGATAAAGTACTCTCACAACATCTGGCAGAGGCAATTAACTATAGAAATTTGGATAGGGAAAATTGGGCCACGAGGTGAAAATTGGGACATTAATGTGTCAATCTTATAATTTTCAGTGTATTATTAATGAAAAATCTAAAAAAAAAATCTATCTTTACAAAGATATTGACTGGAGGTATTTTTTATTACGCAAGTATTGGCATTGTCAATACCGTATGTGATATAAAGATACCCCTTTTTGTATATAAATTTGTGTAAAATTATAGATATGAAATTTACGAGTTTGTGTAATTCGATCTTTGATCAGGCTATTAAATACTATCATATAACCGACAGTGTTGATACCGCTATTGTCAATCCGTACAAATTAAAAACAATAGAATATTATTTGTATTTAAAAAATTGGATAGATACGGTTCAGTGGCATTTTGAGGATATAATCAGAGATCCCCAAATTGATCCGGTTGCTGCTTTAGAATTGAAGCGGCGTATTGATAAATCGAACCAAGATCGTACTGATTTGGTTGAATTGATTGACAGTTATTTCCTTGATAAATATAAAGATGTACAACCTAAAGCCGATGCAAAGATAAATACCGAAAGTCCTGCTTGGGCTGTAGACCGTTTGTCGATATTGGCATTGAAGTTATATCATATGCAGCAAGAAGTGGATCGTAAGGATGTGTCCCCTGACCATCACGAACAATGTGCCAAGAAATTGGCTATCCTTCTTGATCAACGTAAAGATCTTTCGACTGCAATAGATGAGTTGATGATGGATATCGAAAACGGATCGAAATATATGAAGGTATACAAACAGATGAAAATGTATAATGACCCTGATTTGAATCCGATTCTTTACGAAAAGAAAGATAGGTAAAGTAAATTGTACATAAAAATATAAGACAATGTCAACAACAACTATACAAACAATTTTTTTGATAAAATAATGGCAAGAGTTTTAATTACTCGTATATCTTCGTTTGGAGATGTTGCAATGCTTGTTCCCGTAGTATTCTCGGTAGCGGCTAGATACCCGCAAGATCGTTTTATAGTATTAACCCGCAAAGCTTTTGCCCCCTTATTCGAAAATTTAGGGTTTAACATAGGTGCAGTAACTATAGATACAGACAGGCATCACAAAGGATTTTTCGGAATATTCCGACTATTGCGTAGTGTTTCTCGCTATAGATATAGCCATGTGGCAGATATGCACGATGTTTTAAGGACAAAAATTATACGTTCTTATATGGCAATGTTAGGTAAGCATGTTGCATATATTGATAAAGGGAGAGTCGAAAAAAGAGAAATGATTGAAACCAAAGAGGTTACTCCTCCATTAAAGCATACAACAGAACGCTACATGGATGTTTTTGAGAAACTGGGTTTTCATGCTGAAATAGTTTTCACCGATTTTTTTGAGTTCAAAGAGCGTTCTTTATACCCATTGAGAGCAGTAGTAAGTGATAAAATAGGTCATTGGGTGGGTATTGCTCCTTTTTCGAAGCATGCCGAAAAAGTATATCCGCTAGATAAAATGGAAAACATTGTTGCAAAATTATCACAACAATCGGATGTTACCATATTTTTGTTTGGAGCGGGTAGTAACGAACGCAATTTGATGCAAACATGGGCGGATAAATATCCTAATGTAATTGTTATATCAGGTAAACTGAATTTGGAAAATGAACTCTTGCTTATGTCTTATTTGGATGTAATGATTTCCATGGATTCGGCTAATATGCACTTGGCATCGCTGGTTCGGGTACCTACTATTTCTATATGGGGTGCCACACATCCTAACTTGGGATTTAGCGGTTTTGGGCAAGACTCTAATAATATGATACAGACAGAGATCGAATGTCGCCCCTGTTCGGTATATGGCGAAATTCCCTGTGCCAGAGAAGATATTGCCTGCTTAAATTGGATAAAGGAAGAGGTAATTCTCGAAAAAATAGAAGAAGTTATTTATAATAGAAAAAATAAAGGTAATTCTGACCAAGTTGAGGAATGAAAATCGCTATTTTATCACCATTTTATCCTTATCGGGGAGGGATTGCTTCATTTAGCAATCGTCTTCATAAAGAGTTGGATGAAACGGAAAATATCGAAGTTTCAGCTTTTTCTTTCTCTCTGTTATATCCTTCTTTTCTTTTTCCTGGCAAAACCCAATATGTTGAGGACGAAGATCGCATTTTGACGACTAAATCTAAACGGATTCTCAATAGTATTAATCCATTCTCTTGGATATCTACTGCCAAAGCCATCAATAAATATAAACCGGATGTTCTGATTGTTGCTTACTGGATGCCTTTTGTGGCTCCGGCTTTGGGTCTGGTATGTCGGCTTATCAATAGAGATACAAAGGTTGTAGCCCTTATTCACAATGCAATACCTCACGAAAAACGTTTCTTCGATAAAGCTTTTGCTAAGTTTTTCTTCAACAGATGCGATAATTTTATAGTTTTGAGCGAGCCGGTAAAAGCTGATTTACAAAAACTTATACCCGATGCAACTATTTTGGTAACGCCTCATCCCATTTACGATCAGTACAAAGAACGTATCGATAAACGAGAGGCATGCCGATTGTTAAATATAAATTCAGAAAAGAGGAATCTGCTTTTCTTTGGGCTTATCCGCGATTATAAAGGATTGGACTTGCTTATAGAGGCTATGTCTTTTCTAGACAATAGTTATCAGCTGATTATAGCAGGGGAGTGCTATGGCGATTTTCAAAAATACCAAGACTTAATAGACAAATCTCCTTTAAAGGATAATATAAGAGTTTTTGAACAGTATATTCCCGATGATATGGTAACTACGCTGTTTTCAGCAGCAGATGTGTTAGTATTACCGTACAGGGATGCCACCCAAAGTGGAGTGGTAGCTGTAGCTTATCAGATGGAA
>JAVBJR010000357.1:0-2545 GCA_031546965.1 Dysgonomonas sp. | reverse complement strand
AAAGTGCGTGCAGCAATGGTTTTTAGAGTCAGAGGTTGAAGAAATGGTTTGGCCTGCACAGAGCCCTGATCTCAATCCCATAGAATTGGAACGCACAGTACAGGCCAGGCCACATCGCCCAACTTCGGTGACTGATCTCACAAACGCTCTTCGGGGCGAATGGCAGAAAATCCCTGAAGATGTCTACCAAAATCTCATGGACAGTATTCTTCAATGGGTGTGATTACCGCAAAAGGAGGCCCAAATATACCATATTGATTTTCATGAAATAACGGTTTTCATGAAAGAGTTCATGTGTCCGGATACTTTTGATGAGACACACAATACTCGACACACATTGTTTGGTCCCAAGGTGGAAACGAAAACAATGTTTATTAGTTGCTATAAAATATATATAGCCGAAACCGCTTATAATCAACTCGAAGGGACCCCTGATATTAGGTGCCTGAAAGCGAAGTGTTTTGTAAACGCACTAAATTTTGCATAAAAGCTAGTTGACTGCGTCAGAATCTAATAAATTCCCTCATATTCCTTTATTTATTTGAATCCATTGAGAAATTTAGCATCTGTCAATTCTGTTAAAATGTTCTGACTGATTACGTTTAAACCAGTTTCTATGTTAAAGTAGGTATAGTTTATTTCCTGTAAAACTGTGACAGCCACAATTTAATGATTATGGTGAGGGCCACGTCAAAGGTGGAATTGTTGACTATACTGTATCAGGTACTGAAACCAAATTTCTGGCCAAAACCTGTTTCCTGTATCAGAAGTTTCCTAAATCAGAAGTGATTATAGCCGACCTATTAAAGACCTAAAATCCTATTCTCCTGCCGGGACCGTCGATCATGATGACTGTATCCAGATGGTGACACTAAACGGTTTCGACTGTATCCGTGTCTGAATAATTAATAATTAAATATTTTAAACATTTATTGGTGTACCTCCATCTGCATGCTTTAAACAACAGCGTTTTTCAGCGCCATCTGGTATTATGGTTAGAGATATTTTCTGGTTACTCAAGGTCAGACTACGTACCGGGATATTTTATTTTGAGCCACAAGTATTGTAGTCACAAAACGTTTAGATGTTTTTATTTCATTCCGGGAAACCTGAATGGCTACATTCCACATTAGTCCTTCAAAATGAAGCACAGTCCGGAAGAAAGAATGTAACCATAGGTCTGTGATGCAATTACGTTTTGGGTAAAAGTAAATGAGTGACAATAGAGGAATGGCGTTGACAATTTGCAAACTGCATGAGCAAATTAGACTCGGGTTGGTGGCAATCATGTCATATTCTTGATTGGTCATAAAAACTACGGAAATGTGCTGAACTTGTGGAAACCCTTCACCGGAAACTGGCCTAAATTAATGAGGATTGTAACTTTAGGCACAAAAATTGATTCTCAGCAGGGTGCTACTGTGCTATAGGGGCTGCAGAGTGACTAATTGGTGGATTATAGGTCATAGTGCTCAGGTAATGGTAGTTCCATTCCACAGTTCCACATCGCCAAAGCCTCTATACAGGGTGTTGATGTGAATGTGTTACAAAGTTCTAGGGTGTGTAGGGTGGGACATTTGAGATTAGTTTTGCCAATAATCCCATGGTCGGAAATGTGACATCAGGTCGCATGCATAATGTGAAGATCAAAGTGACTGGTTCCGAGTTTGAACAGCTCCTGTATAGTGTTTGCTGTTCAGTATCGCACTGATTGCTAACACGTATGTGGTTTCAGTGCAGTTTGATTTCACATTTGGGACCATTACTGCTGACGATTTGAATTAAAAACATGTAAAATGCCTAACTCCATTATACGGCCTGTAGCGCCTTAGGGGCGCATTTCCGACAATGGGTTTATTGGCAACACTAATCATAAATGTCCCACCCTACACACCATAAACTTTGAATCACATTCATATCAACACCCTGTATTTCTGATACTCACACAAATATCAAGAACCAGCAGAACCAAAAGCTGAATTAAATCTCATAATGAAACAGGAATTTCTATTTCCATACATGGTTCGTGCAAATTTTTTGACCGATAAAAAGTAAGGATTTTCTAATTATTTGCATTTAACGGCTGGAGAAATTTCAAGTTTCTAAGGGGTCCAGGGGCATGTTCCCACAAATGTTTCTTTCTGATTTCACTATGTAAAGTAAGCAAAATGGTGCATATTCTGTTGCAGTTTTAATAATACACAAAATAGACCTTGGTATTAAACCCTCTATTGCATGAATTATTAAATATAGTAAATTTTTAAATGATCACCCAATTTTTGAAAAGTTTACATTTTTATAAGATTTTAGGTACCTTGGATTATTTTTTTTTTAAATTATTTGTAAGAATTACGTACTTATGCCAAATTTGGCACATTATGCAATTCACAAGTTTCTCGGCAAAGTTCCTGGAGAAATCCGTGTGGTGGCGCTGCTATCAATGCGTCTCTCGAGGGACTGTTGACGCGTCATTTGATGACGCGTTGCGATTGAAATCCAGTTCCGTTTTCGTTCCGGAATGGAAATCTCACGGTTGCGTCCACTC
>JAVBJR010000452.1:0-3013 GCA_031546965.1 Dysgonomonas sp. | reverse complement strand
GAACAAAGAGTACTTCTACACAAAATTGAATATTATTGCCATTATTGGGCTAATGAAATAGTCTTTTGATGGGTTTCTGAATATTTGAAAGAGTGATTGAGCTTTTCTTACATTTCATTCTTCTGATATCACAATTAAATTGGTGAATAGTGAAGGGAAATCCTGCCACGTGATGAAGTCCATAACTTAGGCATCCTTGTTTTAATTCCTAAATAAGCATTAAAAAACATTATAATTTACAATGATCAAAACAAATATATAATTAATAAAAGTATACTTACATATCTGCATTTCTTCCTGATTTAGTTATATTTTTTTAATTATTGCTGCGAATGTCACTGCACATTTTGCTAACATATGGATATCCTAAAACAATTATTCATCATAATTCGGATAAGATATAGGATATAACAATTACATTAATTGCAGACATGCTTACCAAAATTGAAGTCACACTTTACATCTGTGTATAAATCTGATGAATCTTATTATAATGCACAAATAGATGAAAATTTAAATATTATAAAATTATATGGGTTTGCTTTTTTTGTATTTAATTTAATTTAAGTTCTTTGTGTTTTTGTAAAAACTGGGAGATTGCCAGCATTGATTAATAAGTTGGAAGCAATTTAAATAAAATTGAACTGTTAGGAAATTCATTTTGCTGCCATATCTGAATTAACAGATCATCAATTGCAAAATAAGTGAAACTTTGTAAATTATTTTCTGGTTATTTTCTGTCATATATATGACAAAACAATGGAATGTATACATAGATGATGAGACCTCTCATCCACACTGCATATCCTCCAAATAATGAATCCTGAATTCCTGTTGTTAATAATCCTAATCATCCATGAACCACATCCTTTCAAAAACAGCAACTAAACCAATCAACTTCCTTGCTAACTTCTGACAGGAATACCCTACAAATGCCTTGCCATTGAATATTGCAGACTCCTACGTGTAATATCCAATCCTATATATTTATAATTCCAAGTAGACAAATTCTTACATTCCATCCTCCATTATCTAATGAATCATCACCTGAATATACTGAGTGAAATATCATATCACCTACAAACATCCCTATATAAAGACCAACCTAATAATCGTGCCACATTAATAACTGTCTAAAAGGATGAGAGGTCAAGTCATCACTCATCATAATTATTAAGTTAGGAACTGAATTTTAAAAACTAATGTGGGAAAGGATATTTGAATGTAGTTTAAGTTTACATTCAAATTAATGAAATATTATTACATTATAAAATAAGATAATGAATGATAACAATTAAAGGTAACTGATATTGAAGCAAACCCATAATATATTATAAATTAATATTAATACAAAAACTAGTAAAATATATTGTGTGCAATAAGACAGTCTTGAAAAGTTCAGTGAAGACATCCATTCATATAAAATGTTATGCAAAATGTGTGCAGAAAATAATTAAATTAAAGAAAATCTGGAATTGTAGAAAATGAAGCACTATGATTAAACATGTTACAAGTCATTAATTTAAATTAAATAAAACTGAATGACGAATTTACCTTTCAAGTTAATATTACAGAAATCTATTTTTCATACGCTGAGTAACCATTCATGTCGTATAGTGTTGTGATCACATATGAGGAAACCTGGAATCTACAATACATATAAAGTTAAATTATATAAACACAAACCAATATATATGTATAACATTAAATACTTTCCATCAATGTGAAATTAGCAGTCTTCTTTTTGAAAACCAGCCAGTCCAACATCACACACATAGAAACCTGAAAAAGACTGACTTCTGGAATACAATTAGTTCATGTTTATTGCCTTTGGAGCTGAACCTGGCAAGAATTCCCACCACAAGCGTTGCAATCCTGAAAAACAATACAATTTTATACAATTATTAATATCACAATAATATATATCTTCAAATTAAATATGCCGTTGGTGATATTACCACACTGCTATAGATCAGAGGGTTTTTTTCTCCAGTTGATCAATGTAATCCTTATTTGGCCTAACTGGGGTTATAATATTAACCCATATTGATAACTTGCCGAAGCATTAACACTCCTAACTAACACAATAATCCAGTGCGATGTCTTCCGGTAATCCAATGTCTTCAAGTAATCCATGGTAAGTAATCCAAATGGCACTGAAAGAATTAGGATTAATGTTTCCTACCGCGACATCCAAGTTTGTCCCACGGTGTCCTACGATGTCAACGCCATTTTTTTCCAGCGAAGATGTACCCTAAAGTGTCTAAATTGGTTAACACGATTTGTCCTAACCAGCTAGGGAATATTATTTTTCGAAGAAAGGCCCACCACCCCCCAAACCTCGATCAGCTAAGTACACACTTATCTGGGCAGATGAATGGCGGGAATCCATCGGTGGAGACCGCGGCGTTGTCGAGTTGCAGGATACCTTGCGATGAGTAAGCCTGAAAACTACCCAAAAACAAAAGCTATAGCATACTACATTAGGATTAACCATTTTCTGCTTCCGTACATACCAAAAACATGAAGAAATGTCTTCTATTTTCATTACAATTGAAGATTGAACCTTGGGATGGCCAGCGTCTTACGTCGAGGAACCTGAAAAACTCAATTCTGATACGGAATGACATACTCGCAATTTATTACGCAGCAAACCTTTGGTGCAACCCACGGAAAAGTGATCCCTTGTCCTGATGTGAAGTCTTGTTGAGGCCACCTGAAAAACTCAATTGCGTAGTAATATCAATATATCATGTTCAAATTGAGTATACCATTGCTGAGTACCACGTTGCTGAAGATCTCAGAGGTTTTTCCCAGTCGATCGATGTAATCCTTTTTCAGCCTAACTGGGGTTATAATATTAACCCATATCGATAACTTGCCGAAGCATTAACACTCCTAACTAACACAATAATCCAGTGCGATGTCTTCCGGTAATCCAATGTCTTCAAGTAATATCCAAATGGCGCTGAAAGAATCAGGATTAATATTTTCCTACCGTGGCATCCAAGTT
>JAVBJR010000488.1:0-2934 GCA_031546965.1 Dysgonomonas sp. | reverse complement strand
AGTTTTCTCCTGTTTTGGGCGAATGAAAAATACGAAGATTACAAATCTACTGAATATGCAAAAGAAGCTATAGCTGATAGAATCAATAGAATAGACAACCCTCAAATACATGATTTTTATGAGTTGCAGAATACAAAAGATTATAATGGAGGATGTGTTATGCGAGTTGAAAAATTCACAAAAGACTCTATTCTTATAGCTATGCCTGCAGTAATATCGGAGGAGAATAAATATTTTACAGGAACTGCTAGTATGAACGAATATTTTGATGGATTGGGTTCCCAATTATGGACTGCTTGGATTGCCAAAAGCGATCTGAAACAAGCCATTGATGTTGACCCGGGCTACGACCACCAATTCGTAGGTAAAGTATTTCCCGAGTTACTCGAAACGGGTAATTTTAGAATATATGACGTTCGACGTGAAAGTAATTGATAGAAAAATGTGAAAACTTCTAGCATCGTCTTATTTATTTTATTTGTAAGCATTGTCCCAAATGTACAATGTCAAATAGTGCATAATAACGACTATACTTCACTCTATATCTTAAATGCTGATAAAAATAATGGTTTTGAGGTGAAAGCTTCAATAGTTGCCCTATTTACTGCCGGAGCTGCTGATAGAAACGGCTTTCGTTTGGGAGCTTCGTTAACTCTTTCTCAAACAATTGGAGACTGGACTCTCTCCACAGGAGTGGATGCTTATAAAGCAAAAGAAAGATTCGGGTTGGGTACTACCTTTGCAGGAGTATCGTATGACGATGGCGTATATGGAGGTTCGTATCTTGTCAATAAATATTATCAGGGAGGTAAGCAGGTTTCGGGGATGGTAGGGCTTCGTATCGATGACTTCCGCCTTAGGTTCGAAGACGATGTGCTGGCTTTGCCTTTTACCCGTTTTACTATTTACGACAGATACCGAACGGCAGCTTTAGAAGTTCAATACAAGCATTTTATGGTAGGCACAAATGTGTATACTACCGAAATAAATGGATTGACAGATGCGTTACCTTACAATAAAAAAGGTACATATTTGGGTGGCAAACAGATATCAAGTCCTATTTATCTGGGATATACCAATAAAGACCTCATTGTTCGCTATGGTTTCAATAATCAGACCGGTGGGTATTTGGGACAAAACTGGTGGCATCGAAAATTTTTCGATACTGGCGATTTTAAATCGGGAGGTTCTCGAAATCAATTTTTGCAAATTGGTACTTATCAGCCTTATACCCTCTATTGATTATGAGAAATATTTGCTGCACTATATTGATAATTGTTTTAGCGGGTTGTATAACCATCAAGCCTAAAGATTTTGCCTACCCATATACTGCACAATATACAGGTTTGGATACGTTGATTAATATTGATGGTTATTATGTAACCCAAAGGGAATGCGACTCTACATTCTTTTCTGTCTTTATGTTTTATCCCGATGGCTTATTCACTATTGCAACTGCAAGCAATATTTCGGGTCTTGGAGACTGTTTTGCGAATGGAGGAAAATCCAATATCTGTCAATATCCTTCGTGGGGAACATATCGAATAGAAGGGAATACAATCAAAACACAAACAATGAGACAAGAAGGAATGGGTATTTGCACAATATTTAGAGATTACGAAATCGGAACAAATAAAACCATCATAAATACAAGCGATTTTGTGTATCCCGAAAAGACCAATTTGGGATATATGAAAAACTATCCCTCTTTTTTTATAAATCAATGTCCTAAAGTTGCTGTTTTTTCTCCTGTGACTACAAAACGGAGTATAGAAGACTGTCCATTTTTAGCAAAGAAGTGGTTTAATCAGAAGAATACATCGAAAACACATCATTAATTTTATTTTGATTACTTAACTACCTAGTATTCTGCAAATAGACCAAAAAGCAGTACTTTTGTGCCCAAATGAAAGAATACAGATTGACAGATTGGTTGCCGACAACTAAAAAAGAAGTAGAACTGAGAGGCTGGGAGGAATTGGATGTTATCCTCTTCTCGGGTGATGCCTATGTAGATCATCCCTCTTTTGGAGCTGCTGTAATCGGCAGAATCTTGGAAAGCGAAGGCTTAAAGGTAGCCATTATACCCCAGCCCAATTGGCGTGACGATCTGCGTGACTTTAAGAAACTCGGCAAACCCCGTTTATTTTTCGGAGTAACTGCCGGAGCTATGGATTCGATGATAAACCATTATACCGCCAATAAACGGTTGCGGTCTGACGATGCCTATACGCCTGACAGCAAATCGGGTATGCGTCCCGATAGACCATCTATTGTTTATACTAATATACTGAAAGAATTATACCCCGATGTTCCTGTTGTTTTAGGAGGGATAGAAGCCTCTTTACGCAGGGTAACTCATTACGATTATTGGGACGATGTGCTTCGAAAATCGATATTATTGGATGCCAAAGCCGATATATTGGTATATGGCATGGGCGAGCAACCCCTGCGTGAAATTGTGAGGCAATTGAATAGTGGGCAAACAATTACGGATCTAAAAGACATCAAGCAAACTGTTTATTTAACAGACTCATATACGCAGAAAGAAAACGACACAGTTCTTTTTTCGCACGAAGAATGCCTCAAAGACAAATTGAAACAAGCGAAGAATTTCAAAGAAGTAGAAGAGCAATCGAATATGATGAACGCTTCACGTATCATACAACAATGTGGTTCGGAATATGTGGTTATCAATCAGCCTTACCCTCCTATGAAAGAGAGCGAGATTGATGCCTCTTTCGATTTACCTTATACCCGATTGCCTCATCCTAAATATAAGGAGAAAACTATCCCAGCATTCGAGATGATTAAGTTTTCGGTAAATATGCACCGTGGCTGTTTTGGAGGATGTGCCTTTTGTACCATTTCGGCTCATCAAGGTAAGTTTGTAGCTTCGCGGTCTAAAGCGTCCATCATAAAAGAGGTAAAACA
>JAVBJR010000386.1:0-4062 GCA_031546965.1 Dysgonomonas sp. | reverse complement strand
TATACAGGGTGAGTCATTGAAGTCCGACCCCCCTTTTATTTTGGACAGGCTTGGATATAAAATTTTGAGTTTTTTATATGTACATATGGATCTCGTTAAGAATCCGGAAACCCAATTTTTGCTGACCTTGGCGAATTTTTCAAGGTCATAGAATTTCTATTTTTGCAACAGTAAGCATTAGGACCATAGTGTAAATTACAAATTTAAAGAGCACTATGTATTTAGCATAAGTACCAAATTTCGTCAATTTTGAAACATTCTACGAATTAATATTAATTTTTGAAATTGGGACTGGCAGCACAGTAAACCCATGGAAAACCTGGAGAAGTCATGGAATTTCATTCTCAGGTTTCAGTGGCCACCCTGTACGTATTAGCAAATCGAATAATTCCTATCATTGCTAACAGGATTTATTCCCAAATGGATTACTTACCAACAGGAATACAGTAGTTGCAAATAGGAATTACTACAAACGGGATTAATTTCTATATTGGATAATAACTAATTGGAATTGTCACCTACTGGATTAAATCTTAAAATGAAACTAACCTGAATAATTACTAAATCCAAGAATAACTGTAAAAGGAATAATTACTTTTGGGAAACATATATACTATATACATACTATATACACATATACTATAGTACGGTGCAATCCAAGGTACGTAGAAGCAAATAGCCGCATTGCAGCTGTGCACAGCTGCACAGGTGGAAAAAGTAGTCCCATGCATTTAGGTTTGTAACGCGAATAATTGTTGCTCTAACTTTCTCAAACAATATTTGCTATATGTTAGATTATTAATATAGTAAATAACACTATTTTTTTATTGTGTGGAAAGGAATTATTTAACGTTTTTACTTATACTTCATGAGAAGCGCATGGTGACTGCATGGTGACCACATGTGGCTGGTTTTGGCCCCTCTATTATTGCAGTGCTTTATCAATTTTAAAAAATTAAAAGTGCTATGCACATTGAAATTTGATGCAGAACTCAAATCGTTCATCAGAAATTATATAATGTCAATATCTAAAAAGTAGAAATTTTTATTTGACCCTCCCAATTAGGAGATTAGCAGTTCCTGGAAAGGGGTTCCCCACACGTGTTCAATAACAATAGAGGGGCAAAACATCCACCAGAGAAGCGCCCAGCAATTTCTACTACCTTGGATAGAGACACACTCACTATAACTGGATTTTTCAAGAGTCATTTTAAACCCAAGAATTCAGAAATTACAATAAATAATTCATTCATTTATTCCAGTGTCTACGATGAATGAACGAACAGCCATTAGGAAGTAATCCTTTTAGTATGTAATTAATCCCATTAATGTTTAATCCTTTTATTAATCATCCTGTTGGTATACACAATATTCCTTGTGGTAATGATTCCTGTTGGTCACAATTGTACGAAAAATAAAAAAAAAAATATATTCCCGTTTTTGTTTATGTTAGCGGTTGAAATATATTGAAATGCCTTCCTTATACTGCACATAGATTGCATTGTCATGTGGATGAGACAGTGCAGTGGCATTTGAGTTTTTGGAAATGACATATCTTTGACCAATAAAACCGGTTTTGTGACCTTGCTGCTTGAGCAACAAGTTGTTTGCAGTATGACTGTAGATGAAAAACAGATTTAACAGGAGCAGGTGCTGTTATTGTACTGAAACTGGATTTTTATATATTTCGAGGATATTCCGTTGTACAATTTTCAATATGGCAGCCATTCCAGGGCCAGCAAGTCTACCAGTTCTTGGACATCTACACCTATTCACTCGTTTCGGTATGTCCAAAATTGCACGCTTATGCATATGGAAATACAGAACGATATAACATAATGTAATAATGTCATAATGTCATAGGCCCATTCCAGTTAAGAAAGTTCATTGATGCTCAAACAGAGCTTTTTCATAAGTATGGCCCTTTGGTTCATTTGAAGCTTGGCACTGATATGGTTCTGGTATTTGCGCCGAAAGATGTGGAAGAAATTTTTAGAAACGAAGGTAGATTTCCGAAGAGACCGCTGTTCGAGGCATTGCGCAAATACCGAATGCAAAATCGGACCAAATACAACCGGATGGGGCTTTTCACTGAGTATGCCGAATGTAGTGAATATAATTTTTTCAGTCATGTCATGAATTTAATTTCGTTTCCATTCTTAGCAATGGCCAAGATTGGTTTCAGCTCAGAAAGTCTGTTAGCAGTCTATTGCTCCCAGATACAGCTGCATGTTATTTTACAGAACACGAAAACGTTTCCAACGATTTTGTCAATTATATTGACAGGTCCAAAGATGCGAGTGGAAAAATTTGCGACTTCATGAGATTACTTCGAAAGTTTTCCCAAGAAGGTATGGGTTTAATTTCGACCCTACTGGATATGATCGACACGTATATTTCCTTCTTGTATATATAATTTTCGTGTGGCCGTACAACCTGTGTCATCTTGGTGGTCGTCACCCCTTTTTGATATGCGCGAAGTTTCATAAACTGGGCAACTTTTAAACTCGCACCTACGAAGGCATTCCGACAGAGCTATAACATGGCGGATGGAAGTCTGTGTCGTTACTTTATTATGTACTGGTGAATATCGTAGATTTCTGGCAAGGAGCCCTCGAAATAACAACTTTTATGCTCCCCATTTTCAGTTGCAGCCAATCTCCCTTAGACTTAAAAAAATATACACATTGATTTCTCTGGCTGTATTCAGCCAAAATAATTATTTTAAAAATTAGTAGATATGATCAGTCATATTCTGACCTGCCAAATCAGTTTATAATAGTCGGGTGTAGCGATGTCTAGGTCGACCTAACCATCGCTACAGTAATGCCATTCAAACCTTATACATAATAAGACGTCACCCTGACGTGTTGCAGACCCACAGTTGTTACTTTCATTTTATGTCACTTCTTTTTCAGATTATTAAAAAAACGACCCGACTTTTGCATCACCCTGTATATTCTGCCCCCTCCTATTCTTCAGCTCTTAGTAGTGCTCATGTACCTTGACTCACTTATTCTTTTTGAATTTTCCTGTATACATCTATCCTAGCTATCCTTCCCCATATCTCACTCCTGATATCCACACCTTCTCGCTCCATCTCATCTTACCCTCTCCCTGACAAGCCTACTTTCTCCAGCTCTATCCGTTTCCTTCCCCTGCATGGTTTTTCATATACACAATTACTACTGATTAACAAAACATCTACCTTTCAAATAAACTTTATGGTTCTGATGCGTGCACGGTCCATCAGATATACGTATTAATAGTTATCAAGAGGAAGGTCACCATAAATTTAGAAGACAGTGTGCAAAGGTCTTAAACATTTGGAACCACAGTATATAGTCACTTTGGAATCGTTCGACAGATTGTATTTCTAGGCCTTCATTTTCACTTGGCATTTTTTCTCAAGGAAATTAACTGTACGTACATCTTTTGAACAGCTCGATTTACAGCCGTCTAATGATTTGGAAAGTTGTAATGTTTTCAATGGTTTCAATGTATTAGGAAAGTACGATTTTACGCGAATTCTCAAAATGGCGGCCGCAAGAGCAGCCATTATTTTATAAGGTTAAATGACGTGGTTCATTGCAGTGCAGCATCTCTTAATATACATATCTTGCGTCACTGTACCGATTTGCCATTTGTGAAAATTAGTGTAAATCGGTGTAATCAGATTAATTTTGAAAACACTACAACTTTTCAATGTATTAATTGACGCGACACGTGTTTCGGCTCTGGTCTAGCACCATCATTAGGTGAACAGCCATGAGCAGGAATTAGATTCAGGGACCACTCAGCAGATATTAGCTGCTATATCCATTTGCCTATGCCTGTTACTATTAATCTTGTCCCCTTTGATGTGAATTGCTGCCGGTTGACAGTTTTAACTAGGTCAAACTTTTATTAAATGTGGTGGGATGTCGTGTACCCTTCGGTGCTTCAATCGTGGGTACGGGCGACTGGACGTGTTGACAAGTTACGAGGCAGTCCTTGAGGAACCAGGAGCGAAGACTCGAAGAGAAGTAACCGGGACACCGTCCTCACCTTGAGGAATCCAGG
>JAVBJR010000774.1:0-2701 GCA_031546965.1 Dysgonomonas sp. | reverse complement strand
TAAGCTGTTCCATTCATATTAGAAATTAAACTACAACAGTTTGAAAATTTTATTTTCGAAATGTGGTGTTAATCAAACTTCTATGTTCGAAAAGGACAAATGCATTTTGGAAATGCCGAAATGACATGCACATTGAATTTTCCAGAATTGTACATATATCCATTATGTTTGAAATTAAATTTTGCAATATCCAACATTTGAAATTCCGTTTTGCTAATTATGCAGTATTCCATATTCAGTTTTAGAAATACTCACGATTCAATACTAAATTGTAAAAATATACTATTACGAAATACTCGATTATCAAAAGATTGTACTCCAGATTCCATTTTAAAACTTGTAATATTTGAACTCGAAATTTGAAAATATATACTAGACAAAACAAATTTCAATGTAAAATGTATTATATATTACAACTGAATCTGCAATCATGAATTACGATACTTCATCAACATCATAATAAATTATAATGTACCCATTAATTTCAATTTTGATCAACTGGTTTACATTTGTGTAATCAATATAATTTTTCTCTATCAATGAATTATTTATGTATAGTCCACACTTGTTTGGTTATTACACAGTGAGGTATGCAAGCATGATGGTCGTGGATCAACCATTTTTGCAATAAGCTTACTTTTCTATTTGATTGTTTATATTTAGGGAAATTACTGGCTGATCAACTTTATTGATCGTACAGAGTTGCGTTTTTCAATATGTTTAGAATTCAATTAATATTGAATTGTGGACGAGCCCTAAGCAGTAACAATTTCCGAAACGAAATTTAAATTTCCTTATAAACAGATTTGCAAGCGGTACTCGAGTCCAAACAATAAAAAAACGTTAGTGAACGAACTGAAGGATTTTTCTGTAATAATTGACACACTTTGTCACAAATCTGTGTCACCAAGGCATTATCCTTCAAAAATACGTAATGCATGCATAATAGCTACTTCACCAAATCTTCCAAGGTGAAATGCCTATTGAGTCACTTTTAATTATAATAATAATAATAATATAATAATAATCCTGTTGCTAACGGGTCTTATACACATGCAGTGTGTTAACCCGGGGGCCCCCTCCTATCCTATTCATTATCTTCGCAAGCACGCAAGCGTGCTAACCCATAGTCCGTAGACCCATATTGGTTGCACGCAAGCATTTTTAATGCACAATTTTGAGGGCCCACAGCGAATCCCTACGAAGGTGTTCTAGTTAATTAGAAGATGGGGGAAACCAGAGTACCCGGAGAAAACCCATCGCAGACTGGCATGATAACTAGAAAAACTCCTTTGCACAAGCTAGACCCAGGATCGAACCCGGGACCACAGAGGTACAAGGCGAGTGCTCTAACCACTACGCCACCAGCCGCCCACTTTTAATTATAATATTTGTACATAAAGATAATTGAACCTATATGAACCTAATAAACTAACTAATCTCACGTTCACATGCAAATCTGTGCATTTGCGATTTCAGCTTTCTGTTCTCTTTAAAGATCGATACAATAACCGCTTCTGCCCAATCTTCAGGCAGCTCTGATGTTCTCCAAATGTCATTAAACTGTTCTTATGCTTGGTTCACATGCGCGCGTCAAAACGCGCGTCCCGGCCGATTCGCGGGGCATAAACTTGCGTCACATGTGAACAAATTTGCGCCGTGCCGCGCGTCACCTGCCACGCGTCGTCAAATCAAACGTGAATACGCGCGGCGAAGTTGCGCCGCGCGTCGGTAACCGCGCGTCACTGACGCGTGCATGTGAACTAGGCTTAACACTGCCTTCATTTTTTGGGGTGCATGTATCTAAATATAATTTTCTAACCCATCTTCTCCAGGCGCCTTAGATTTCAAGTGTTGTACCGCTTTCTTTAACTCCTCCTCCCTTATCAACTCATCCCACAATCCTTCCTCTACATCTCCACTATCCTCTTCACCCTTTGGCAACTCTTCCTTCTTTCCTCCGAATTGTCCCGCAAAAAATTTAACCCACTCCTCGTCTTACTGCGGTCTTTATTTACAATTCTCCAAAACTCCTCTTCTGTTTTAATTCTTCTAACCTCTGCTTCAACAGCTTCAACCCATTTCTGTTTCTATACTTACATACTTCCCTAAATACATGTCCCTTGCAAACATTGCTGTCTCGCTTCCCTGTCTATACCTTCACATTTCAATTTTCTCAAAATCGTTCTCAATTTTCTTCTTGCCTCATAATATCTTTCATTCCACCATTTATTGTTTTGACGTTATATTTTTCTAGCTGTACCTTTTTCCTGCAACCTTGCTTGTTCCACCCATTGCCTCAAACCTTCCCATTTGCTCTGTACAGACACTCTAATTTCTTTATCACTTTCCAGTTCTTTCAACTTCTGTCCATATTTTGCAATTCCTTCCTCAAGCCATCGATACATTCTCATTGTTTCCTTATTTACATTACCGTAAAGCCTTTCTAAATTATATCTACTATGTCCGTCGTCGCTGTTCATCTCCTTTTGTCCAACCGTTCAATACAACCAATGCTTCCTCGTCCATCCATTTAGTCATCTTCTTTCCTTCCACATTACTTAAAGGAGACCTGACACCGAAAAATTTGGCATGTCAGATCTGGTTCAAACGACAGGAATAAGTTTTTAACTTGGTCCTAAAACGCTGTGAAAAGTTTCAGATTTTTCGATCCAATAGTTTTTAAACTATGAGCAGCTGA
>JAVBJR010000022.1:0-2904 GCA_031546965.1 Dysgonomonas sp. | reverse complement strand
GCACCGTTGAAGCCCAGAAAACGTAATAAACACCACAAAATTAGACATAATAGATCGAAATACGCTCTTTTATTTGAGCTATAGTTCGTTTCTGTGCGTTTCACAGAAACCTCGCAAAAAATTTGCGAATAGTACCGAATTTAGGGCAATTTTGCAGCGGTACGTTACACTCTACAAATTTTCTAGACAACATAATATAAATCTCTAACAACATGATTTTTCTACACGTTATTCCGCACATCACTTATGTTTTGGAATTTTGATATCTGTCATAGTTTTTGAGTAATGATTGAAAAATCATTTTTGTGGAAACTTAGGGAAACGGGGTTTTCACTCATTACTCAAAAACTATGACAGATAGCAAAATTCCGAAACATAAGTGATGTGCGGAACAACGTGTAGAAAAATCATGTTGTTAGAGATTTATATTATGTTGTCTAGAAAATGTGTAGAGTGTAACATACCGCTGCAAAATTACCCTAAAATCGGTACTATTCGCGAATTTTTGGCGAGGTTTCTGTGAAACGCACAGAAACGAACAATAGCTCAAATAAAAGAGCGTATTTCGATCTATTATGTCTAATTTTGTGGTGTTTATTACGTTTTCTGGGCTTCAACGGTGCAAATTTTACGAACTTGGTGTTCACAGATGGAAAATACTCTCTCCTAGACAGCCATCCGCCGGAAATTTTGTGTTCCTGCCTTAATGACAGGCAGATGTTGGTCATAGATCCCTCGATTGGTTGTGCAAGCAATGATACAATACACAAAATCATGGAAACACTATATTATCATTAAAGGCAACATTTAAAGGAGAACTGACAGGGTATTTTTTTAGATTACGGATTTTCATGAAACTACAAAATATGTTGAGAGAATATTCACAAGTTTCTCGGCAAGGTTCCTAGAGAAATCCGTGTGGTGGCGCTGCTATCAATGCGTCCCTCGTGGGACTGTTGACGCTTCATTTGATCATTGATTTGATGACGCGGTGCGATTGAAATCCAGTTCGGTTTTCGTTCCGGAGTGGAAATCTCACGGTTGCGTCCACTCCCCCCTTAATAGCTCATTAGCTGTTGGCAGCAACAGTCCCAAAATGTTGGGCGACTGACGCGCCCGCCACCTATCGGCGGTTACGCGAAACACGTTCGGAGAAACTTGTGAATAAATGTGCAACTCCATAATTATTTTGAATTTTTTTGGTTCAGCCGTTTTTGAGCAATGATCCATGTTACAACTGGGCCGCAAAATGCCCAACTTTGTTCCTATTGGACGACTCGGTCAGTATGCAAATTTACCACACCTTTTCCCGCCCAACCACACCCAAATTCGAATGACTGTGCCAATCATATCGTTCATTTAGCTTGTCAAACCACCTACGAGGCGTGACTAATTCAACAAGCTAAATTGCTAATAACGTTTGTTTACAAATTTTGACAAAACTTTTGTTGGCATCAACGGTTTTTTAGGCATCATGTCTATAAACTGGGAACTTTTCAGGGTATGTTACAATACCTTGTCAGTTCTCCTTTAACGTTGCAAACTGTGATGTTGAGCTGAGTCAGTGGAAATTCATATACTCCACCGACGGTTTGCAGCAAGCTATGATTATGATTGTGGCCTGATTGTTTTATATCATTTTCATGCCATTGCACGGAGATTCAGGTATGAGCTTTTGCCAAGTTCAGAAGGGAGGAAATGGTGTTTCCATTCAAGCAAACATGAGCTAGAAGGATATTGGCAATCAAAGCTGGCAAGCAAAAATTGAAACAATTATGACCAACAAATTATTATCAAATGGGAGAAATGCAATACTCTAGAAATATGTCAAAACCTCCTAAGGGGTTCAAATGCCAATATTGGCTTAAGCCGGCTACACACCTAGCGAGCGAGCGCGAACGAACGGAAGCGCTCCTGTTCGCCTGCAGAAGGTGTGAACACGATGTTTGCATGAACATCGGAAGTAAAACCGCTCTTGCTCGCGTTCGTCCTTGCTCCACCCAGAGTGGAGCACCGGAGCGAGCACCAGAGGGATTCGCTTGAAATTCGTGCTAGCATTGGTCCCACATCTTGCAGCATATTGTGCTTGCTCACGCTTGCTTGTGCTGGCAAATGGACGACAATTCGTCGCTCGTGCTGCCAGCATTAGCTAGGTGTGTAGCCGGCTTAAAACGCACAGGCACAAATTATAGCTCAAATAAAAGAGCATCTTGCCAACTATTAGGTTTAATTTTATTGTGGTATGATGAGGGTAAATATGGCTTTTGTCCCGATTGTTATTGCAGCCTGCAATCATGTTAGCATGCACTACTGTACGGCACCACTACACCAAGAACAATTTACATATTGTGTTCATTTATGTGGGATCCTTGTCATCACGACCACATGCACGAGGTATTACAGAAGCATCAGAGATATATGTGGAAAATGTTGTACATTCCTGTGGGATGCTTGCACCATGGCCACAGTTCACATTGGGCACCAATAACCAGAAGTATGTGACATTTATTGCTCATTTGTATGGGATGTTTTACCGCAAATTACACCTAGTTCCGGGGTTTCAAGTTTTACGGAAACTAAGGCCTGACTAGGTGCTTGTGGGGATGACTATTCATTGCAGCCCACTGGCAGTCCTTATCAAATGGTATCCACCTTGACATGGTGATAAGTCTTACTGCAGGAAACATACTGCAAGAAACATACTGCAAAACAGAGATACCAAAGAAAATACTAAAAGAAATGTTTATTGTTATTGGAATGATTGGTTACATTACCAACTGAAATATCATTCAGATTGTAAGGATTTATTTTTGTAATGATGTACATTCCACACGAAATGTGTTTCTCAGCAACCATTCCAAATTAGAACATGTTTGCAGACTAAATTAAAATTAATTTGAAAAC
>JAVBJR010000346.1:0-9722 GCA_031546965.1 Dysgonomonas sp. | reverse complement strand
ACTCGTCAACTAAAAAAACTATGTATAAAATAAGTAAGCAATTTGCCTTTTCGGCATCCCACATATTAGAAGGACTTTCGGAAGATCATCCTTGCTCGAGGTTGCACGGTCATAATTATATTGTGACAGTACACCTTAAGTCCGAGTCTTTGAATGAAGCGGGCTTTGTAAAAGATTACCGCGAATTGAGTATCGTAAAAGATTATATCGATAATAACCTCGATCACAGGCATCTAAACGATGTGTTTTCGGTAAATCCTACAGCCGAAAACATGGCTCGTGAATTATACAGCATCTTTGTAAAGGATATTCCTCAGATTTATGCAGTAGAAATTTCTGAAACCCCTAAGACATCTGCTATATATGAAGCTTAATGTAAACGAAATATTCTATTCGCTACAAGGCGAAGGAGGTAGAGTAGGGGAACCTTCGATATTTATCCGGTTGACCGAATGTAATTTAGCTTGTTCGTTCTGCGATACCGACTTTGCAGAAGGAGACGATATGTCTTTGGGAAAGATAGCCGATACGATTAGCCAATATGCCGGTAAGTGGATTATTTGGACGGGTGGCGAACCCACAATACAATTGAAAGACGAGCATGTGGCTTTTTTTAAGGAAAAAGGTTATAAACAAGCTATTGAAACAAACGGAACCCGACAAGTACCCTCTTTAATTGACTACATCACATGCAGTCCTAAAAAGAAGTATGAAGATATCCGGAAAAAAATTCCCACTGTAAATGAAATACGTATACCCATTGCGGTAGGAGATGTTCTGCCCGATATATCCGTATTTCCTAAAGCCGATAAATATTTTGTCAGCCCCATATTTGATGGTGATAAAATCAATATAGAAAATGTCAATTATTGCGTGGATCTTGTAAAAGAAAATCCCGATTGGTGTTTGAGTTTACAGGTGCATAAATTGATATACATCGAATGAATAAATTTGAATTGACTATACTCGGCTGTGGTTCGGCTTTGCCTACCATGCAGCATGCTCCCACTTCGCAAGTTCTGAATGTTCGCGAAAAATTATTTATGATAGATTGCGGCGAGGGAACTCAATTGCAATTTAGACGGGCGCGCTTGCGTTTTAACCGTTTGAACCAAATATTTATTTCGCATTTGCATGGCGACCATTGCTTTGGGTTGATCGGATTGATTTCTACATTAGGATTGTTGGGCAGAACCGGAGATTTAACCATTCACTCTGTACCCGAATTAGAAAAGATGTTGCGCCCTCAATTGAACTATTTCTGTAAAGATCTGTCTTTTGAGGTCATCATAAAGCCGTTTGATCATACAAAGCACGAAGTTATTTATCAAGATAGGTCGGTAACTGTGAGTACAATTCCTTTGGAGCATAGAGTGCCTTGTGCCGGTTTTTTGTTTGAAGAAGCCCAAAATGATTTGCACTTGGATGGCGAAACCATTAAATTTTATAATATACCGGTTAAAGAATTGGCACATATAAAAAAAGGGGCAGATTATATAACCGAATCAGGGGTAGTAATTTCGAATAACCGTTTGACTAAACCGGCTAAAGCATCACGCAAATATGCCTTTTGCTCCGATACAGCCTATAAAGAAGATATAATCCCGATCATCAAAAATGTGGATTTACTATATCACGAAGCCACTTTTTTGGAAGAAGATAAACCTCGAGCAAAAGAAACAAAACATACAACGGCGAGTCAGGCAGCAGAGATTGCCCTAAAAGCGGATGTGAAAAAACTGATACTTGGGCATTACTCGTCGAGATACTCCGACGATGCCTTATTTTTAGCAGAGGCAACGAAAGTTTTCCCTCATACCATTCTTGCTAACGAATTATTATTGGAAAAATTATAAACGGCTAAAAAAAAAGATATTTTTAAGAGTGAATTTCTCTAAAAAGATGTACATTTGTACGTATCTATTTTAACAAATGAAGTATATAACCTATATATCAATTTTAGCAATGTTTTTTGCTCTATCGGTTTCGGGATTTTCTCAAAATCGGAAGGGTAGTGTTGACTCTGATAAACAAGGAGTTGAGTTGACTATTAATGGCGAAAAATTTGTGGTTGAAAACTTACCTCAAGACGGTACTATCGAGGTTTTCAATATATTAGGTACAAAGGTTATGACTTTTAATGTAAATAGTGGAACAAATTCTAACCGCGTAAATCTTCCCAAAGGATACTACATCCTTAAATCCGACAATGTTACAAAAAAAGTAGTAGTTAAATAATTGCTATCCTTGCCAATTTTTCCCTAGCCCTCGATATTGATCCTTTTTACTTCTATATCCTTATTTAGAAAAATGGATGCCGATTCTTTGAATTTGGATGCCGATTCTGTTGTGTAATATTCAGTCTTACCGTTTTTAGTACATGACTCCTCTATCTCCGAATGGCGGTTGAGGTAATCTTCGAGGCTTTCGGCAATATATTTACCTTGCGAAATTATTTGTAAATTTGGCGGTGCATATTGTTTAATCTTATCCATTAAAAGAGGATAATGCGTACAGCCTAATATCAGTGTATCAATCTCCTTATCTTGCCCGAGAATACTATCTAAATCTTTCTTTATAAAATAATCTGCACCATCGGTATCAAATTCGTTATTCTCCACGATGGGTACCCACATGGGACAAGCATGCGAATTGACGGTAATATCGGGGTATAATTTATTGATTTCGATAGAATACGATTCCGATTGTATTGTTCCCGGAGTACCTACAATGCCTATATGACGTGTTTTGGTTATATCGCCAATAATTTCGGCAGTAGGACGTATTATACCCAACACTCTTTTGTAAGGGTGTATATGAGGCAAATCGTTTTGCTGTATTGTTCTTAAGGCTTTTGCCGAAGCTGTGTTGCAAGCAAGTATAACAAGGTTGCATCCTTGCTCAAAAAGAGCTAATACGGCTTGTTTGGTAAATTCGTACACTACATCGAAAGACCTTGTTCCATACGGAGCTCTGGAGTTATCTCCTAAATAAATATAATCGTATTGAGGCAGTAATTTTTGTATTTCAGAAAGTATAGTTAACCCTCCGTACCCTGAGTCGAATACTCCGATTGATCCTGGAATGAGTTTTTTTTTCATAATGTAACCTCTCTCGATAAAAGCAGAGACCTTTAAAAGAGTTTGAAGACCTCTTTCTTATCTGTGTAATTTAGCTTTTATCAGCGGATTTGCATCTATTGCGTGAGGTGTAATAAATACGATGGTAGGGTTTGCCATGTCATATATGCAAGTATATCCTTGCTCTATTCCCACCTGATTGATTACTTCTTTGAGTTTTTCTCTAAGAGGGGCAACCAGTTGTACTTCTTGGCTGTCAACATCTTCTTGTGCAACCTTCATAAATCGGTTTATGCTTTGCTCCAATTCATAAAGTTCCTGCATGCGTCTAAGTTTGATGCTTTCTGCCAATTTATTTTGATTTGCCAAAAAGTCGGTATACTTGTTGTTGTAATCGTTCTGCATTACAGCCAATTCGTCTTTATACTTTTGATTCAGTTGGCTGATCGATTGAGATGCCGACACTTTACCGGGCATCAGTTCTAATAATTCAAGAGAATTTATGTACGCAATCTTTTCGGAATACATAACCTTTTCGGGTATTGTTTGAGCCGATACAGTACTAATAAATGCAATTGATATAATGAATAGTGCAGAAAGATATATTCTTTTGGCCATCATAATAGAGTTTAATATTATTGAATGGTTAATATAGGTAGCGTAGATTGCTTGACTTCCGACCGCCGTACCTGATTGATAATTGTGTTTTCGGTGGTATATTTTGTGAGATACCACCGATCAAGGCATGATTGCTTAGTTACAATTATCAATTGGTTCTTAGGTTATGGATACAAATATAATAAAATCTTTTTATTATAATGTTTTCTTTACTTCAATTTGTTCAAACGCTTCAATTATATCTCCAACTTTCAGGTCATTGTAGTTGTGAATGTTCAGTCCACACTCGTATCCGAATGCAACTTCTTTCACATCGTCTTTGAAACGTTTCAATGAGCCTAGGTCTCCGGAGTAGATTACAATACCATCGCGGATAATGCGTATTTTGTTCGAACGTTTAATTCTTCCTTCTTTCACCATACAACCGGCAACCGTACCTACTTTGGTGATTTTGAACACCTCGCGCACTTCTACGTTTGCAGTAATTTCTTCTTTGATGTCGGGCGATAACATACCTTCCATTGCCGAAGTAACTTCTTCGATTGCATCATAAATGATAGAGTACAAGCGTATTTCGACACCGTCTTTTTCTGCTGATCTTCGAGCTGCAACGGATGGACGTACCTGGAATCCGATTACAATGGCGTCAGAAGCGGCTGCAAGTGTGATATCCGATTCTGAAATAGCTCCTACCGCCTTATGAATAACATTCACTTGTATTTCTTCGGTAGACAGACGTATCAACGAGTCGGAAAGTGCTTCAACCGAACCATCCACGTCACCTTTCACAATTACATTTAATTGTTGGAAGTTACCGATAGCTATACGGCGACCTATATCGTCGAGAGTAAGTATTTTTTGAGTACGCAATCCTTGCTCACGTTGCAATTGCTCACGTTTGCTGGCAATATCTCTAGCTTCTTGTTCCGATTCTAAAACGTGAAACATATCACCTGCTTGAGGTGCTCCGTTTAATCCTAAGATCAGTGCCGGTGCAGCCGGTGCAGCTCCGTCAATTCGCTGGTTACGCTCGTTGAACATTGCTTTTACACGTCCAAAATATGTTCCGGCTAAAACGATATCACCTTGTTTTAATGTTCCGTTATGAACAAGCACAGTCGATATATATCCACGTCCTTTATCTAAAGACGATTCTATAACAGATCCTGTTGCACGTCTGTTAGGGTTGGCTTTTAGTTCTAAAAGCTCGGCTTCAAGTACTACTTTTTCTAAAAGTTCGTCAACACCTATGCCTTGTTTTGCCGAAATATCTTGCGATTGGTATTGCCCGCCCCACGATTCTACTAGGTAGTTCATGCCGGCAAGAGTTTCTTTTATCTTTTCGGGATTTGCTCCCTGTTTATCTATTTTATTAATTGCAAACACCATGGGTACACCTGCTGCTGCTGCGTGATTGATTGCTTCTATAGTTTGAGGCATGACATTGTCATCTGCCGCAACAATAATAATGGCAATATCTGTTACTTTAGCACCACGAGCACGCATCGCTGTAAAGGCTTCGTGACCCGGAGTATCCAAGAATGTTATGCGTCTGCCGTCTTTCAACTTCACATTATATGCCCCAATGTGCTGTGTGATACCTCCGGCTTCGCCTGCGATAACATTGGTTTGGCGGATAGTATCCAATAACGAAGTTTTACCGTGGTCAACGTGTCCCATAACGGTAACAATTGGCGCACGTGGCTCTAAATCCTCTTCATTATCTTCTTCTTCGGAGATTGCTTCAATAACTTCGGCACTAACATATTCGGTTTTGAATCCAAATTCTTCGGCAACGATATTGATAGTCTCAGCATCCAAACGTTGGTTGATAGACACCATCATACCGATACTCATACAAGTAGAGATAACTTTAATTACCGGAACGTTCATCATATTAGCTAAGTCGTTAGCTGTTACGAATTCGGTAATTTTAAGAATCATGTTCTCACGCTCCTGTAACTCAAGTTCTTCCTGCTGTCTTTGAGAAACGGCATCTCTTTTTTCCTTACGGTATTTCGCACCCTTCGCTTTTCCGCCTTTGTTGGTTAGTCTGGCAAGAGTTTCTTTAATCTGTTTTTGAACATCTTCTTCAGTTACAGCTGCTTTAGGTGTAAGTGTTGGTCTACGTGCATTAGGGTTGGGGGTATGTTTTGCTTTATTATCTTTTTGAAGATGTGGGCTACTACCTGCTGCTCCGGGTGCTGCAATTCCTTTTTCGATATCTACTTTTCCTTTTTTGATTCGGGCTCTTTTCTTTTTAGCCGGATCATCAGAATCGTCCAATTTTAGCGTTTTCTTTTGCTCGTCAACACCTTCTTTCTTAAGTAGTTTAACGGGGGTTGTACTCTCCTTTACTTTCTTGGTATCGATTATTTCTTTGTCGATACGTTCTTTTCTCTTTTCTGCTTTTGTCTTTTTAGCAGGACGAGTTTTATCGTTGATAGCACTTAGATCGATAGTCCCTTTTAGTACAATGTTAGACTTTATAGCAGCATTGTTCAAGCGGAAAACATCATCCCCATCTACTGCTGCCGAGTTTTGATCAGCCTCAAGCGTATTTTCGCCTTCGGCAGTCTTGTTCTCTTCTTTTGCTTCGGCAACAGGTTCAACTGCTTTAGGTTCTTCTACCACCTTTTCTACAGGTTTTGCTGCATTCTCAATCTCTACTTTTTCAACAATTTCAGTTTCCTGTTGTTGAGGTTCTGCCTGTTGTTGAACTACCGGTTTACTTTCTGCTTTTTCGACATGTGGCGGTTCAACTACCTCCACTTTCTTTTCTTCTTTTGTCAAAGTTGAACTTTTACTTTTGTTTAGATTGTCCAAATCTATTTTATCGACAATCTGAATATGTGGTTTTTTATCCTCTGGAATAACCGTTTTAATCTCCTCTCCTTTTTTAGAAGGTTGAGGTACTACGTCATCCTCGTCCTCTTCTTCCGAAGATTCCGATTGAGTATTTTTCATCTTTTCATTTTGTAACTCTTTGTTTCTTTCAGAGGCTAGTTTCATTTTCTTGTCTTTGCCAAATTCATTTACAAGAAAGTCATACTGTTCATCGTCAATCTTCGTATTAGGATTTGCTTCAACAGCAAAGCCTTTCTTCTGTAGGAATTCAACAAGGCTATTGATCCCTACATTCAAATCCTTTGAAACTTTAATTAATCTTATAGACATACGTTTTTTTTAAATCATGAAAATTGAACAGGCTGAAAAGAATGAGTTTTTGAATTCCAATCAAATATACTCTTAAGGTCTCAGACCTTTTTATTGCTTTGATAAGCATAATAATCAAAGTTAGTTATATATTGTAAAATAAGGTATTTTAAATATTTTTACCTAACCCCGATTGTACAAAAGTATTAAGAAATCATAGAATTACCAAATATAGGTTATTCTTCATTGTCAAACTCTGCACTTAGAATGGCAAAAAGCTCGTCAACGGTATCTTCTTCCAAGTCGGCTTCTTTGGCAATTGTTTCTTTGGTAGCAGCAAGAACATTCTTAGCTGTAGCATATCCCAATTTTTTCAATTGCTCGATTACCCACTCATCTATCTCGTCGCCAAATTCGTCTAAGTAGATGTCTTCTTCGTCTACTTCATCAATATCTCGGTATACGTCAATAGTATAGCCGGTGAGCATACTTGCCAGTTTGATATTTAATCCGCCTTTACCGATTGCTAACGATACTTCTTCGGGACGAAGAAATACCTCTGCTTTTTTATCCTCCTCATTCAATTTGATAGTGGTAATTTTGGCAGGACTTAAAGCTCTCTGTATATATAGGTTAATGTTGGATGTGTAGTTGATGATATCGATATTTTCGTTTCTCAACTCACGCACGATGCCATGTATACGCGATCCTTTCATCCCCACGCAAGCTCCAACAGGATCAATGCGGTCGTCGTACGATTCTACGGCAACTTTGGCTCTTTCGCCCGGTATGCGAGCTATTTTCTTTATGGTTATCAGTCCGTCATTTATTTCGGGGACTTCCAGTTCGAATAATCTTTCCAAAAATACGGGTGAGATTCTCGAAAGAATAATTTTAGGATTGTTGTTCTTATTGTCAACTCTTTCAACAACAGCTCTTACATGCTCTCCTTTGCGGAAAAAGTCACTGGGGATTTGCTCTGTTTTAGGCAATAAGAGTTCTTCTTTTTCGTCATCTAAAAGAAGTATTTCTTTTTTCCAAATTTGATATACCTCTCCCGAAACTATTTCTCCAATTTTCTCTTTATATCTGTTGTAAAGGCCGTCTTTTTGAAGTTCGAGTATTTTAGAAGCCAATGTTTGGCGTAGGTTTAAGATTGCTCTACGTCCAAAATCTTCGAAGAAAACTTCGTCTGTAACATCTTCTCCTACCGTGAAATCTGCATCTATTTTTTTAGCATCCGAAAGAGAAATTTGGATATTTGGATCTTCTAGTTCACTGTCTTCTACTATCGTACGATTGCGCCAGATCTCCAAGTCTCCTTTATCAGGATTGATAATGACATCGTAGTTCTCGTCTGTCCCAAACATTTTTGCAATCACGTTGCGGAATGAGTCTTCAAGAACACTTATCATTGTCATACGGTCGATATTCTTCAGATCCTTAAATTCCGAAAAAGTATCAATCATGCTTATAACTTCTTTCTTAGCCATAATTATTTAAATCTGATTAGATATTTTGTATATTTTACTTCATCGTATTTGAAAGACAAATCTTCTTCGACAGCTATTTTGCGTTTAGCTCCTTCGGGTTTCTCCATTTTGGTGATGGTTACGGTAAATGCCATATCATCGCAATTTTTGAGTACTCCGGTTATTTTTTGTCCTCCTTTTGTTAAAACTTCAACTTCATTGCCAATATTTACTTCATATTGTCGGGTAACCTTGAAAGGAGATGTTACTCCTGCCGACCCTACTTCGAGTTCAAAATCTTCTGCTTCGCGATCCAATTTCGATTCGATATGCTTACTTAGTGCAATGCAGTTTTCTATGCTTACCCCCTCTTTGGAGTCAATTTCCACTACAATAATATTCCCCGGTCTGATGATTACCTCCACCAAAAAAATGTCGGAGTTCAGCAAAAAATCGTCTGCAATATCTCGTATTTGTAATTTATCAATCATTTGTATTTAATATCAACATATCAACGAATGAAAAAGGAGAAAGCACCAGCCTCCTCCTCCCTTTAATAATATGGGTGCAAATATAGTAGAAAATATTTAAAAATGCAAAAAAAGATGTCGAAATGTCGTAATATTCTGTTTTTTGAAATTATTATTGGTATTAAGAGCCTGTTTCAATTTTATTTTGGACTTCTGTAGGGGTGAAAAATCTTTCACTCGCTGCTTGACAGGGCGTATAATTATGCGCCCCTACCAGGTCTTTCATAAATCTGTAAATTCATTTTATAAAATTTGAACAGGCTCTGTAAATTTTGTTTTTTTCAGTTAATTTTAATATGTTTGCAGATCACTAATTATTTTTTTATAATAGAAAACTATGAAAAAAACATTATTTTATTTAGTATCTGCTCTGTTTATGAGCAGTTTTTCCTCATGTAGTCAAGATTCAGACCCTTATGTTGATCCAGCTCCTTCTGTAAAAATGCAAGAGGTGACAATAAACATCGCAGGTGTTGAGAATCAATTTGAGTCCGAAACTTCGCCCGGAATGAGATCTGCATCCATTAAAGATGCCAATATCAAATACTTGAATTATCAGGTGTGGGCTGATAATGGAATGGAAAAAAAATGGATAAAGTCTCGCGTTTTGTCTAAAGACCAAGTAACATCAGTGATCAAAGATACTTTGGCTGTTGGTAAGTATCGTATTGTTATTTTTGCGTCAAATGCAGAAGATTTTGATAAAAAAATATATTCTCATTCTTATAAGTATTAGTAAAAATATAATGTCGTATATTTTCCAAAATTGGCTAATATTGCAGACAGTTCAGTTTTAAGATTTTGGAATGAAGTATACGCATTGAATGGAATCCATTGGTATTTAATTCTTTTCCACAATATTTCGA
>JAVBJR010000450.1:0-8626 GCA_031546965.1 Dysgonomonas sp. | reverse complement strand
GTGACATGCCTGGAGTTTTCGCTGCTGCGAGGCAAGAAATGCTTCGGCATTACCAGGCATGCATCACTGCTGGTGGACATACCTTTGAGCAGCTGAATGTAACTATGATAATAAAGTTTTGCACAAGAGATCCAAATGTCTTTGCCTACTCCACATTATTCATGACACTCCATCACGCATACCTCGCATCTGAGGACATGCAATGTATTAAGAAAAAAGTCTTATATCTGGGCCCCTACCTCCCGTGAAAGTGTGTACAGTTCTGGAACACCCTGTATATACATAACTGTTCACAGACTTCTTCTTCTGGGTATTTTCGAAATTTAAATAAGAGCCAAACTATAAGGCCCAAATTATAATTGCATTTATGGTATTGCTGGTCTTCACTATAATTTAGGATAATTCTGCTCTGTTGGACAATAATACTCGAGAATGCAGTCAACAAGAAGAGATTTCTACAAGTGATGATGGAGGAAAATGTCACAAAAAGAAGACTCCGAGCGGAGTCGGCATCAATACGTCACGTGACGACGTCTCTGTTACTCCGAATGCAACCGGAAGTTTCAATGCTGGTCCATTGGCACTGAGCAACTCAATACTGGGTGAAGTCTTGAATGAAAAGAAACTGGTACCCATTATATGAAACCTTATTTGATGAAACCAAGAGATATTACAAATTATGTTCTTATGCAGGCTCTTCTGCGGTCTCCTGAAGTTATAAAGTTTTTGCAAGAGCAACACCGAAAGATATCTGAAAGAAAATGAGACATATGTTTGAAATACGTTGTGTTTATAGAATAAAGTAATTGTACAATTCACTCTTTTAAGTTTCAAGCCCCACATATTTTATGAGTCATAACTTGGTCATATGAAACGTGTCAGTGATCACAAACTAGTCAAAAACCCAAAATCGTACCCCATATTTGGTTAAATGAACGCAGATGTATTTAAAAAAGGTTTCACTCTAGATAATTAAACCCATGCAATGTTTGTTGCATCCAAACGGCTAGCCATGTTTATTAGCAAAAATGAGAGTTGACCAACTAAGTAGTGTATGGTGTTTGCCGGTTAAAGATACTACAATATGCATTTTGTTACACCTAAATTACACGTGAAAAGTTTTGGCAATGATTTTTCCCACTTAATTAGGTTTTTATCTAAATTTATCAAAAAATAAATGCAAACAATAGGGAAACTGGAAAATCACGTTTCAAAAACCTAGTTTACTAGCTGTTATATTTTATGGTTTTTTGGAACGATACCTGGAAAAGTGTTAGGGTGGATAGTTCATGCTTTGCAGGAGGTACATGGGAAATAATTAACCACCCATACAATATGCTGCAAATTTTCCTGGTGTCACTCAGAGTTCTTTTCCTTTTAAAAGTATTGTTATATGCAGACATTTCAATGATAACGTTATGAACAGCATTGGACAACACAATTTAGGGTATTACTAGAAGTAAAAACCGATTACACTGCAAAAAATGATTATTGGACAAGAAAATACTTCACATGCAGTACCAAAAGTCCTACTCTTTTTTTTTCTTCAAATTTTAATGGGGGTGCTCACATTTTACACATTTTCTAAATTGGAGGGTGTACTTTACAATTTCACTCACATCGTTACAAAACTTTCTAATGAACCTGATAATATGAACTGCTTGCATGGAATATTCCGTGAAGCGCTTGTGAATATAAATACGCTAGGCAATATGTCTAAATATCTTCTAAGCAACTCAACCAGAATAAACTGATGTGCAATCGACATGCACATCATCAGAGTCTACACTTTCAACATCTTCAACAATGGCTTCAGCTTCACTTTCATTTGACGAGTCTTGTTCCATAGCTCCTGTGTCAGCAAGTGCAACCCTCGCATAGTCATCCGTGTCTATCGATTTGCAAAAATGAATAGCGTACTTCAGTTTCTCTCTCATTACTTCCTTGCATGAATAGCGAGGCATCTTCAGCAGAAAGAAACATGTGTAACTTTCTGGTAAAAAATTATCTGGTGGGTTGTACTTGTCCAGAACCTGAATGTAAATAAAGCAGTAATTAATTACATAAAATACTACATTGCATGTTAAATGGCTTCGTCGAATTGGCCTCTTAGATCGATAGTTTAATTTCATAGCAATTTAACCGATCTGAATCAAACCAGAGGCAAAGTCAACAAATGTTGTGCTGATGACTATACTTGAATGACAAAGTCGCGGCCACGGAAATCAGCAATAGTCCTAGGCAGACGTGTCCTTCCCCAGACAAACCGCAAAAACAATGAACGTTCAGCGTTGGAAAACTCTTCCATCACTTCCCAAAACCACTGAACTAAAGGAGCATTTGCATCAACACCCTTATAAGTGGCCACCGATGTAAGGAGATTCAATGGGATATCTGGACTGCCGCACACCTGTTTACGAAAATAAAATTGTTTGTTAGGTTCGCATTATTCAGGCTAACAGTGCCATTAGATTCTATACATTAACATAACATTGCATTAGCTCCTTACGCATCATGAAAGAACAATTTTGTTCAGAGGCATTTATTTTTATTTTTATATTGTTATGTACATATTAATAAATTACTGACTGCAGCATTTATTACAACTTGAATTTAACCATTATTTACTTTAATTTCCGTCTAATTATTATAGTTGAATTAGCCACAAATGAAAACAACACTTATAAAGTTCTCCATCCTTTTACAATATTCTCATATTTTCTTTAGAATTTATAATACATGTTTTGCATATGAAGCAAGGAATGTAATAATGAGATGCCAAACCATTGTTTCTAGCTCACTGCCAGTGAATAATGAAAGCAGTGGAACAGGTACAACTCTGGCCAATCCTTCACGAACAGCTGATACTTGTTCATCAAACTCGTGTAACCTTTAAATGTTGCAAAAGTAAATGTTAATGAATATGATGTCAAAATGAACAAATAATCATTTTAAAGTATCACCTATAGTTGAGGGCAAGTCGTACATATTCGCCACGATTTTCTATCGTGATTCGCCTAAACATGCTGCTTAGTGGAACTTCTTGACCAGATGCGCTCGGTGTGCTAAATGCCATGTCCATATTGTGAAAAGTGTGCTCATTTGCTTCCATGTCTCTTATGCACATTAAACCTGTGGAAGAACACAAAATGTGTGGCTACTTGTCTGTTCAACACTGCACAGTTACACATATATTGGGAACATTACCTGGTATATAATCCCTGTCCACTTCCGTTACATCTGAGGGTGTGAGACACATTCCAGCCAGTTGTTTCCACACAGGTTCTGCTAAATTCAAGCTTAATGGACTACCAGTTCTGATGGCAATGCCCATTAGCATACCTGTATAAAATATTAACCCATTTCATTGAACCTGAAACTAAAAGTACCTAACATGGATAAGAAATATAATAAATGCGAAATTACCAAGAAACCTAAACATGTTTAAATGTGTTGGCGATTTGGCCATTGGGTTAAGTAGAAAGCAGTCACGGTTAGTCCCAGATTCATCTCGACCATTTGGAGTTACAATTAGGAGTGGGAGAGAGCCATTCTGCAGCTCATCGCACATCTCTGCAATTGTTTCGCTGTATCCACCTCCACAATCGTCAACACTTTCACCTAATAAAATACACATTATCAACCATAGCAGGTTATTATGGAAGCTGGAAATCAGAAATACCGATCAATGTGTATATAAAGATACAATTAAACCTGCTCAACTACAAACGGCTCAAATGTAAGGTACCATTATAAATATGTGAATTGCACAGAAATTAAGCACTTCAAAATATTCCCGTGGATTACACTGTACAAGATACATAGTATACTGAGTTCATACACCTACCGACTAGTTTCACTTTCCATGCACGGTGAGGTAGGAGAAGACTTTCCGGAGTCAGTAAACTCATCTTGCTTGCCATCTGCCCAAATACCGACCGAGAACCTTCAGGACCAGCTAGTCCCCCTTTACTTCTGGAACGTCGAACCTACAGAACAGAATAGTAGTACATAAGATCTCTGTACATTGTATAAAACTACATAACTCCACTTGGCATCCTATATGGTTACCAATAAATCACTGAGAAAGTGATGTTATTATAATAACAGATGGTAGTTGTCATTGAAGGGCGATTTCAGTAATGGTAAAAATAGGTAGAAAAATGCTAAGGGAATGTACAGTAGAAAGATAGTAGTGGTAACTAACCTGTATCCGATTTAACTCAATGACAGGTCCATGCTGACGATCCCTAACCATTGTTGCTTGTATCACTTTGCGAAATGTTGATTCCTGTACATAAATAATACAGTTTACACTATGCCAGTTACCAACTAACAATTGTTATTTTATGTGGGTGCTTTAGAAATGTACCTTGACTGATGAGACTAGAAGTGCGCGCAACCTGCTGATATCATCTGCCAGAACAGGTTGATTGTCATGGTTGCTGTTTATCCAAGTCGAAGGAACAGATGAGGTAGATGGTGTGCACAGCTTGAACATTGCAATCGAGGGGCACAACAAATCCGAGAAGTTATGCAGGAGGACTAAACGATTTCTGAGAACGTCCATTGCGATTTCATGCAGTCTGTCATATTCCATTGGAGTTCGAGCTGGTAGTTTTCCTGTGCTAGCGGGCTTCATTGTTGACCAGGCCAATGTATGTGCTGAGCCACATGCCACTCTGTTTATATTCTTGCCTAGGAATTTGTTACAATTAATACAAATACTCGCTAATGAACGTTTCATTTGTTATTGCACTGAATATACTGCATGGGCACCTTGCAGAGCTGCAACTAGTCGAGGTCGTTGAATGGCATTAGTGGTTCCATCTCCTAGTTGACCTTCATCATTGTCTCCCCAAGTGTATACCTCACCTGTAATTCAAGATGCAGCGTATACAGTTATACAATATAGTTATAAAGAAAAATTAATTTCTTGTCAAAATCGACTATTACCAGAATCAGTGCAAGCAACACAATGGAGAGATCCCGTTGCAACCCATATCACTTTTTTGCCTTGAAGAGATGTAACTTTTCTGGGACGACGGACATGATCATCAGTTCCATGACCGAGGCGGTGATAATCTCCTTTCCCCCTAGATTACCAGTATTACAATTATAAGCATAATCTCTAAATCACGGTGGGTTAAGAGCATTTAGAAGAGTAATAACACACCATGTATAAACACATCCAGGACTTGTCAGGGCAACAGAGAATTGTGAGCCACATTCCACTTTTGTGACAAGAAGCCCTGCTAGGGAATCTATTTTGACTGGCACCTTGCATCCATCACTTCCTCCTCTTCCCAACTTTCCATAGTCTCCATCGCCCCATGACCACACATTACCATCGTCTGTCACGCACAGTGTTTGAGCATCCCCACTACCGCATGCAACATTTGTCACTTTATGCCCGAGAAGAGTCGCCACCTGAAATGATAACAGCAATAAATTATACACGAACAGCAAATGCCTGGAAAAACAAAACGACAGTGTCAGTCTTAGACTCACCAGTTTTGGTTTACATTGGTCCTCACTGTCACCGTGTCCAAGGCGACCATATCGACCCTTTCCCCACGTGTAAAGCTCACCATTTGCAGTGATTGCTGCACTATGTGCCCCTCCACATGCTATATCCTCCACCTCCTTTCCACGAAGTGCCTCAACAAGTTTGGGACGATCACAGGAGCTCTTGTTTCCATGGCCCAACTTGCCATCATCACCTTCTCCCCAAGAAAACACCTCACCACGAGCAGACAGTGCTAAACAATGCTTGCCTCCAGAGTTAACAGCAACTTTTTTTATTACTACATGCTGAATGCTTTCAAGCAGGGTTGGAAGTGACACCGAGTCCGCTCCTCCAATACCCAGTCTACCTCCTGTGCCATAACCTGTAGCGTAGACCTAAATTCAAACAGAATTAGAGAGCACTTGTATTTGGATGGCTTGTGATAGTTTTGGCCGTACCTTTCCATCAACAGTGACACAGAAGAGAGTCTGTTCGCCACCGATTAGTTGGACTGGACGAAGAGCCGACAACGCGTCACATGGTGTAGGTAATTTCACCTTGGCCCCATCAGCTCCACCCAATTGACCCCTGTGATTGTGCCCCCATCCATATATTGTGCCCGAGCCTCCCCAAGATAATGTCCAGTCTTCTGGGCGCCTAGGAAAATGTGGGAACTTGAGAATTGCCTTTCATTTCTATGAAGAGTAATTCTGAACATAGTGTTCCTACTAAATGCAATAGATTTGTGACATATTAAAATATCCCAAGAAATTTCTAGTGTTTACAATCAGTGACATGGTTTACGGATGGTCCCTAAGTATTCCTTTATACTAGTGAGACATACCGACATACACATGTCTCGGACATTTTCCCTTCTCGCACTTAAGCATTCTATCCCATCCTGCCTGCCAAGCTTACCTATTAAGCCAAAGCAGCAGTTGTTCATCATGTTCATGAGTGAAAAGTGTATTATCTTCATGTTGCCAATTGATAGGCCTGTCATCTGAGGACATCTCCCAAATCTTTTTGCGAACATCATCAGTGAAGCTTGCCTCAAATGGAGTCCGGTGAACAAGTGAAGCAGCTACACGGGATGCCGTGCAGTACCTTCGAAACCAGGCCCATCGATGAGGCTCGGCAGAACAGACCTTATTATCCAATTGAAGGTCACATGCCAAAGCAGCCAACTCCTGCAAATTAGAGTTTAATATATTTATATGCCACCACACATATGTTTTGAGTGGTCTTCACCTGGAAGAAGGAACTGTGCATCAAATGTTTCCCTCCCCTCACAATTGGGTCTTCGTACTCGTACTGGTACAGAAGTGCTTCAGGAAGACCTTTAAACAGGGACATCAAGGATGCACCTCCTCCAAGCTATATGGGTAATCAAGCATGAGAAATGCTATTAGTTAAATGGCAGCATGTTAATCCCAATACATTTATGCTTGTTAGAAAATTAATTATACTACACGTAAATAAAGCGCTCTGAATATGAAATAATGCACAACGTACATTTTAAAACAATAGCAATCCATATCTATTGCATCATCAAGTCATATCCAGATTAAAGCTGCTCATATTTCATTGTAGCGCTCAAATACAGCAACAAGCGTCCTTCAAGAGCATACCAACTTAGTACTCAAAATGTTTTAGCAGTTACCATTGGTCTTGGGACATCCATAGAATAATCATCTTCAGCTGTCATCACTGTAGCAGACGTACATGGAGTTGACACAGCTTTATAAAGAAGTGCAGGTACATTTAGGTGTGGGTAGAGACCAATAATAAGCAACTTGCGAAGCTTTTGCAACGCCCACATCCTTTGCGATGATCCTGAAAAGAAATAACACAGATCAGCCAAAATTAAGCGTACAGCTATGCCAGCCAATCGACAGCAGGTTACAGTAATAAACAGTTTTAGTTGTGAGCTTTTCCAGAAATAATTTTCAGAACAAACATAATTTATTACATGGATTGATAAGCATAATAAATGAGGTGATATTATAGAAATTTCACAGTGCAAGGCCACAAGGAAGTTCTGTTCCACGGAGTGTGAATCTGAATATTGAAAAATAACATATTGTGCCGAATAACTCACCAAGGCTGCCAAGTTGGGCACAGGCTGCCAGGGCAGCAGCAAGTCTGCAAGCTAAACGATGATCCTTAATATCCACTGACAAACGAGTGATCGCTGGGGGATCAAGGAGACATGAAGCAAAGTCCATTGAAGGTGTAGAGAGAAGCCCACGGTCAGACATCAGGTCAAGGGGGCCATCAGCAGGCATCACAGGATATACAGTAAACTTCCAACCCCAACCATTCACTGAGCCATCACTGGTGAACTTCCACGTAAGTTGGTCTCCAGCTATTCGCAGCTCGTTGGACCAATCAGGCCATTCGCGACCTGTTCCATTCATTTAATTACAAACATTATAGCAACTTAATATAAAACCCAGCAAACGAATAGGCAAGACCAAGTAATGAAATATTTAACCAAATAAATAAGGAAAATATTTTTTCTACAGTGACCCATAACTTTACTTCATATCTCAATATTTGAAATTATCAACAAACCTGTTAATTCATTATAAAATGCAATGTCCATTGGCATTAAATATAAATGCAAATTTTACAATCGCAAAGTTATTGGCCTACAAGAAGTTAAGAGCTGAAACACGTACCAGAAATAGATACAATCCTTCCACAGCCATCCATAATGGTTAATGGGTCATGCCTTCGCTCTGTTGAGCACTGGCGATCAAACTCGATCCGCAGACTTTCAGCACCTGCAGAATTCATGCAAGAGAATTCCCCTTAAGCTCAGCATTATGTAACAAATAAGTTATTGACTTGAACTCGCATACCAGGAATGCGAACATGGCCTTTGATGGTAGTGTCATCAGTATAAGGGTGCGCACTCTCCTGGACCACAGGTTGAGGCACAGACCTTTCCCGACCCGTAGCCACAGAGAGGTCTTCCAGTTCTGTCACTCCCAACTCAATGAGCATGTCGCCTATTTCTGGCTTAGCACGAGAGAGTTCAACCAGAACCTGGATAATGACATCACGTGCCCTCTCTCCAGCTCTTCCAGACACAGCTAACTTCAAGACATC